>NZ_JAUCFJ010000002.1:1830470-2135549 GCF_030348505.1 Lysinibacillus sp. G4S2
AGGATCCAAGAGGTAACTCGACAGGTGGATGGGGGCTAACTTTGACTACTCGTGATATGGCACGATTCGGCTACCTCTACTTAAACAATGGCGTCTGGGGTAATTACGAGGTTCTTCCAAAGAGATGGATCCGTGAATCAACAGAGTTGAACAATAACAATTACGGTTATTTATGGTGGCTACGACAAGAAGATGGACTTTCTACATATTCAGCAATAGGGGATGGAGGCAATATTATTTGTTGTATTCCAAAAATGAATATGGTTGTGGCAATTACTTCAGATTTTATGATGAACCCGCAAGATAGATGGTTCTTGATTAAAGAGTATATTATTTCAGCGATAAAAGATTAAATTTTGGATATAAAAGAAATAGCCATTGAATGTCTACAAAGTCGTTTATTGACGACATGTAGACATTTTTATATTTAACTTCTTTCAGCAATTTATTTTCTGTTCCGAAAGCGAAGCGATAGGTACAAATGTTTTTTGTAACGAAAGTGCAACGGCAGTTACAGAAGTTTCTCACCTCTCACAAAGCCGATTCCGTGAGGCATAATTGATCTTTCGAATTAGTCTGGTTATTAACGAAATTCTACAAAGTCTATAATATACAAAAATTCCGAAAATATGATAAACTAATAGCGTAAATAGGAGGATGATAGTATGACTGTACAACAATTTACAGACTATGTGAAAAAAATGCAGCATTATGAAGAAGCGCTAAGTGTTATTTATTGGGTAACTAAACTGTTACGATAAAATCAGACAAAACTATACAAATCTGTATAGAAGCATAGATTTATAACAGAATACCCTTCGTATCAAGCGATTGGTGCGAACTCCACGTTAATTGCTTTTAACTCCTAAAGCCTTGTGACCAACGCGGAGCTGGAAACGGCAGACGTAACGGTGCGAAAGCAGAAAAAACAACAAGGATGGCATAAGCTGAAAAAAATCACTCAGTGTCCGTAAAGGATCATCGTGACAACGGAAAACGGTGGCGCTAAGTGCTTTGGCAATGGATGTTTAGCAGCGAAACTCCTAAATCTCTAATGAGACAAGGAAGACGTTCAACGACTATCTCCTTGAGGGAGAGTAAAACCGCAAGCGAATGGCGGAAGAAAAATGTGGCTCTTATCAGGAAGATAAGATGAAGATATAGTCTGCGCTTATGTGAAAGCATAAGAGGTCTACTCGTGAGAGAAAGACTGCATGAAGGGTTGCGCCTTCGTGCGAACAAGAAAAATAAATACAAATTTTAAAAATGTTAACGCACCTCTCTAGATATGGTAATATGCTGTTAAAATAGCGAAAGAGAGGTGGTACACATGGAATTAATGTCCATTGAAAATTTGCTAAACGTGTTGGTGTAAATGCTGTCTTTGCCAATAGATTATACGTTCAACGGTCGAAGAAAACTAAACGATTGATTGACGAGGTGAAATACAATGATCCTGGCGACAAAGATAAGACTAAAACCAACTAAAGAACAAGAGATTTTGTTTTGGAAGTCTGCAGGGACTGCGAGATGGGCTTACAATTATTTCTTGGCTGAAAGCGAACGTATTTATAACGACGAGAAGCGTACAGTCAAAGAAGGCGAAATTCGTAAAAAAATTAATAATGAACTGAAACCAACAACGCATAAATGGCTAAAGGAAGTCGGAAGCAATGTGATGAAACAGGCGGTGAAAGATGCCGATATGGCTAGAAAGCGTTGGTTCGAAGGCATTACTGGAAAGCCAAGGTTCAAAAGCAGACGAAGAAGTAAAGTTAGTTTTTATGTAAATTATGAAAGTTTAAAACGAACAAGTGAAGGTTTTAGAGGTGAAAAGATTGGTATTGTAAAAACTTGCAATGCACTTCCTAAGCTTAAAAAAGGTCATAAATATTCGAATCCACGCATTTCATTTGACGGACGAAATTGGTTCTTATCCATTGGCTATGAGCAAGAATTTGAGCCATTTGATTTGACAGGCGAGAGTTTAGGCATTGATGTCGGTATTGAAAAATTGGCAGTTTGTTCTGATGGTGAGTACAAAGAGAACATCAACAAAACCAAAGATGTCAAACGATTAGAGCAAAAGTTAAAGCGAGAACAACGACAACTAGCTCGTAAGCTTGAAGCCAACACGAAAGAGTATACTGAAAAACGAAAGCCAATCTATAAAGTACCTTTAAAGAATAGGAAGAATATTCAAAAGCAAAACACTAAAATTCGTAATTTATATAAGCGACTTACCGATATTCGAACAAATCATTTACATCAGTGTTCTAATGAGATTGTGAAAACCAAGCCATCTCGTATTGTAATGGAACATTTAAATGTAAAAGGGTTGATGAAAAATAAACATCTGGCGAAGGCGGTAGCCGGGCAGAAGTTATATGAATTTAAACGGCAAATTCAATACAAATGTGAAAAATATGGAATTGAATTTGTTGAAGCCGACAGATGGTTTCCTTCATCAAAAACTTGTTCTTCTTGTGGACAAATCAAATCCGATTTGAGACTGAAAGACAGATTATTTATCTGCTCTTGCGGATTAAAGATGGATAGAGATTTGAACGCAAGCATTAACTTAGCAAATTATTCAATCTAAGGAGCTTAACTGATATTAAGCCTTAGATGTGTACGCAACGATACTGCGGAATTTAAGCCTTTGGAGAGTCATACCAAATGGCAGTAGCTTCGGCGAAACCAGGCTCTGTGAATAAGGAAGACACAAAAACGAAAGTCAAAAGATATAAGTTGTGTCACAGTAGAGATGTCTACATTTTTTAAGAAATGTATATGTTTTTCGTATCGGACATGCGTACAGGGGCGCCTAAGAAAGGGTTAGCTCAACGTTCAGAGGTAGTTGGAACATTATCCGCCTCCTTATTTGAAATGCAAACGAGTGAAGATTTAGGGGAATTACTAACAGCTTTAGAGGGACAAAAGGCAGATCTTGATTACGTTACGCTACGTTTAGTAGAGGAAGTACGTAAAAATTACGATCAAAATAAAAAAATTCCAGCTGATGAATATAAGGAATTCGTTATTCTACAATCTAAAGCAGAAACAGCATGGGAAGAAGCGAAAGCGACAAATAATTTCGAGCTATTTTTACCTTATTTAGAAGAAATCATAAGCTATCAGAAGAAGTTTATTGGTTATTGGGGAATTAAAAACGGCTCACCTTACAATACGTTACTTGATTTATATGAACCAGAGATGACAACAAATGTATTAGATCAGGTTTTTGGTGAATTACGTGAAACCATTGTTTCTCTTGTACAAAAAATCTCAGCTTCACCAAATAAACCAGATACAAGCATATTATTTAAGCATTTCCCTCGGGAGTCACAGCGAGCATTATCATTAGAAATGTTAGCACAACTTGGCTATGATTTTGATGCAGGTCGCTTAGATGAAAGTGTACATCCATTTATGATTGGCTTGAATCATGGAGATAATCGTATTACAACGAAATATGATGAAAACGATTTCCGTTCAGCAATTTTTGGAACAATCCATGAGTGTGGACATGCTATGTATGAACAAAATATCGATGCAAAGCTTGATGGTTTACCATTAGCAACAGGTACATCCATGGGTATCCATGAATCACAATCTTTATTTTATGAAAATTTTGTTGGTAGGAACGAAAAGTTCTGGGAGCATAACTACGAGCGCCTTCAAAAGTATTCACCTGCACAGTTTGGTGATGTAGCATTAGCTGATTTCCTCCGTGCAATTAATATGGTAGAGTCTTCTTTAATTCGTATTGAAGCGGATGAGTTAACATATCCACTACATATTATGATTCGTTATGAAATTGAACGTGACCTATTCAATGGTGATCTTCAAGCAAAGGATCTTCCACAAGTATGGAATGATAAGTACGAAGAATATTTAGGTATTCGTCCTGAAACAGATGCAAAAGGTGTATTACAAGATATGCACTGGTCAGGTGGTATGTTTGGTTATTTCCCTTCCTATGCTTTAGGCATGATTTATGCTGCGCAATGGAAGCATGCAATGGATAAAGATATTCCAAACTTTGATGAGCTGTTAGAAAAGGGCGAGCTTCTTCCTATTCGAGAGTGGTTAACAGACAAAGTCCATCAATATGGTGCACTGAAAAAGCCTTTCGAATTACTACAAGAGGCAACAGGGGAAGGCCTAAACGCTAAATATTTAGCAAATTATTTACAAGAAAAATATACGAAGCTGTATCAGCTCTAAAGGAAAAAGCGATTTCTCAACTACAGAGAAATCGCTTTTTTGAAGATGTTAAAGAATGTTACCAAAGTTGATAGCCTTTAGAGCCAGGTGGAGAATTTGAAATTATATCGATAATTGGGATAGTATATGCGAATAAAATTAAGGCTACTAAAATCACAAGCCATACTTTAAAGTTTTCTAAGATGGCTGGTGTCGTTCCGCCATTTTCATGTACTTCACCAACTGGGAACTCTTCCTCACCTTTTGGAGCAAACCACGCTAATTTCACTACAATATAAATAATGACTAAGATAGCGATGAATAGGATCGTGCCACCAATTGCTTGTGCAATTTGATAAGGAATCCAATCATAAGCTTGTTGAGCACCACCATACTCAGAGTAATCAGAGCGACGAGGTGCGCCGATCAGACCAGCAATATGCATAGCGGAAGACATAATCGTCATACCAGTAGCCCATAAAATACCCGCAAAATTACCAAGATTGTTTAAAGATTTAGTTAGTGTGCGACCTGTTAAATGTGGAATTAACCAAAATGCCGCACTGAAATAAGTTAATACGACTGTTGTTGCTATCGTTAAATGGAAATGCCCTGTAACCCAAATGGTATTATGGATTAATTGGTTCATTTGGTAAGAGGCATTGATGATACCACCAGCGCCACCAGGAATAAATGCTAACATACCGATAAATGGCACGAAGAAACGAGCATCTTTCCATGGTAATTTTTTAAACCAACCGAAAAGTCCTTTACCACCTAATTCACGACCTCGTAATTCAAACATTGAAAACATCGAGAAGGCGGTCATTAAGGATGGTACGATTACAGCAAATGTTAAAACAACTTGAATGAATTTCCATGTACCATCAATACCAGGCTCAGTTAATTGATGATGGATCCCAACTGGTACAGAGAAAATTAAGAACAGCATAAATGAAAGTCTTGCTAAAGAATCAGAGAAAATTTTTCCGCCAATAACCTTTGGAATAACAACATACCAAATCATATAAGCTGGTAATAACCAGAAGTACACAAGAGCATGACCGAAATACCAGAATAGTGTACGTGATAGTGCTACGTCGACACGTTCGATGAAACCTAAAGACCATGGTAGAAGCTGGAATAGAACAGAAACAGCTACACCGAGAGTTGCTACGAACCACATTAAATTATTGACAACAACCATAAATGACAGTAATGGGCTTGGTTGTCCGCTTCCTTTGTTTTCTTTACGCCATTGTGCATACCGTAAAATTTGACCTGCGCCACCAACCCAAGAACCCACCACGACTAATGTAAGGCCTAAATAGAAAATCCAGTGAGCTTTCAGTGGGGCATAGAACGTATATAAAACAGTTGCTTTGTTAAGTAAAACCATTGTCGCAGCTGCAGCTGTACCAATTGTCATTAACCAGAAGCCGATCCAGCCAAGTCGACGTTGACTAGCTGTAAATGTACCTGATGTACGGCTAACACTAGCAATTTGGAAACCATATATAAAGAACGTTGTTAAAATAAGTCCGAGTAAAATACCGTGTACGGTTAAAACTTGATAGTAACCAATGCCTGCTGGTAATGTGAATTGACCAGAGCGAACGAAAACTTGTAATAAACCTGCAAGACCTCCTAATAACAATGCGATGAATGCCACGTAAATATGTGCCATTGCTAGCTTCGCATCACGACGATCCACCTTAGTCAAATTTTTATTTAGACTCATTTGGATCCACCACCTTTAGCATAGAGTGCATCATTGTATGTCCTGTACCACAATACTCATTACATACAATTAAAAACTCGCCTACTTTATTTACTTCTGTTACATATTCAGAAATATAACCGGGTTCAAGCATCATATTAATATTAGTACCTGCAACCTCAAAGCCGTGCATTACATCTTCACTTGTTGCAATAAATTTCACTTTAGCGCCAAGTGGAACTTCAATTTCTGGAGGATTGTAATTAAATGCTGAAGCTAAAACAACAACTTCATAATCCCAATCTTTACCTTCTACTTTATGAACACCAGGATTATCGAAAGGTGGAAATTCTTTTACTTTCTCGTAATCTAGTGTTTTTTTACCATTGTTCGGATGCGAACCTTGATGAAATGCACCGATGCCGAGAATGATAAGGAATGCTACTAAAGTAGTAACTCCAAACACAAGCCAATATTTCTCATACTTATGTAAGTGCATAAGTCTCTGTCCCTTCTTAGTAGATTAAAAACGTTCGATGAACAAATTGAAGCAGAACACCCAAAGCACTATGATAATGATGCCTACTCCAAATACCGCATAGAGTGAACCTTTTAAATTCTCATCAGGTTTTTTATTATTTGCCATTTTTGCTCCTCCTACGCTTTTATTGTGGTCTTTCTTATTGACATGATATATAAATAAATTTCATTTTGATGTGAAAAAAATCACACATACTAGCGAATTGTGTGAAGAAAATGTGAAAAATAGAGGAGTGAATAAAAAAAAGCCACCTCAATAGTCATTGAGATGGCACATATTAAAGTTGAAATTGGAGTAATTTTATTAAAATCTCTTGTTTTTCTAGAAATTTTACTATTAGATAATTTGGCTTGAGGCTTATGAGGCAGCCTCTATTAATTAATGCGAATGACAATGCGTATTCATAGATGCAAGGTTTCAGTGACATAGGATATATCATTTGGAAGAGTCCAATATCCTTTAATTCTATTATCCTTCTTCAATCGTCAATAGAACTGATAGAGCACCAATGCTTGGAATTGTAACAGGGAGTACAAATGCCTTATCAAAGCCATAAAGTTTTGTGTTACCAACCATTACTGTTGGCGGTGTGATATCAATTTCTAAGCTTTCTTGTCCTACGGTTGTACATAAATTACCTGCGATCATATTTCCAAACTCTCCTGTGAAGGATTCTAGCATTTCTCCTTCAAGAGGCATACCAAACATAGTATTGCCAATACCACTAAATATTTCAGGCGAGGAATCAATGATTACACGGCCTTTTATATCTCCTATTAAGCCAATTAAAACACCCATTTGCTGTTGTTGAAAGGGTTCAGAAATTATACTTGGCGATTTTACTTCAATATCCATAGGCAGGATTGTCTTTAAAGCATGGATTGTCCCATTTAAAATAGTTTGAAAGTACTTCGAATTACTCATCATTACCGCATCCTTTTTCCGACTTTTCTACATCTTACCATGTTAAATGGGTAAGATGAAAGTATGTCTTGACGAATTAATGGGAAATTTATATTATATTAATGAGAATGATTTTCAAAATCAATAAATGGACGTTTAAGTCTTTTCAAATACAAATTTTTATATAAAAAGGAGCGGTCAGCAATGACATTCGTATTTATTGGAGCAACAATAGCTATCTATATAGGTGTGGGGAAATACGTCATGAAACAGGCTACTGCACATTTAAAATAAGAGAACATGAATAACAACAATAGGTAAAACATGACCCAAGTAATTTTAGGGTCATGTTTTTTTTATACAAATAATATTTCTTCTTAATCCTTTCGATACAATAAAGAGAGGGAGGAGTTATTTGTTTTTTCTGAAATCTATTGTAAATGGGAATTATTTTTTTGTAGAATTAACGTATAGTTATGAGGCTATGAAAAAATGACACACGAGTATGTTAGATGTTTGCTTAGGTTAATGTAAATTGTACCGAAAATAAAATGGATGGGCCATCAAGCAACGTCCTATAGAAATTTAGGTGAAGAAAATGACAAAAATATTATTAACGGGGTTTGTACCATTTCTTGATTATAAAATGAATCCGACGATGCAAATTGTAGAAAAATTAAATGGAGAAATGATGGATGGCTATGAAATTGTAGGACGCATTTTGTCTGTAGATTTTCAGCAATCTGCTGAGCAGCTGAAACAATATATTGCTGATATTAAGCCGCAAATCATTATTTCATTAGGCTTAGCTGGAGGGCGTTTTAAAATAACGCCCGAGCGAATAGCGATTAATGTGAAAGATGGTGAGCCAGATAATAATGGTTATTCACCAGTTGATGAGAGTATTTATGATGGTGGTGCAGACGCTTATATAACGAATTTACCTATCCGAAATATGGTGAATCGATTATGCAAAGAAGGATATCCAGCGGAAATTTCAAATACAGCAGGAACCTATTTATGCAATAATATTATGTATGAAGGGCTAGTTTATGCAAAGCAACATGAAGGGGTCTGTGCTGGATTTATTCATATTCCTGCGTCATTTGATTTAGCGATTCAGCATGGAAAAATACCGGGATGGAATATCCGAGATTTAATAACTTCCATTAAGCTCTGTATCGAGGAGACAATACGTGCAACAAATGATTGATTTTCCTCATACGATGTGGAATTAGCCAACACATTGGATTCAAACGAGATAAATAGTAAAAAGGATGCCCTAAAATATGAATCATTTGGGCATCCTTTATTAGTTATATGAAGTTGATTCTTTACTCAAGATCGTTAACTTTACTCAAAATCGTTAAATTGTAGTTTCTAATTATACAGCTTCAATAACGATTGGTATTCCAGCAGAAATAGAGCCTGTAACAGTATGAAACGTTACTTCTGTTACAGAAACTGTATAGAAACTGCCTTCCTGGAACACACCGTTAATATATAAATTGTAGTACCCGTTTGATACGATTGGAAAAGTAGTTGCAGCATTACCGCTATCATTTAAAAAGGTAGTAGCGGCAACCGTTGTACCATCTTAAAATATGAAAGAATCTTCTCGAAGTGCCTGTAACATTTACATGGATATTAATAATGGAAAGCGCCTCTTATTTTCACCTCCATTAAGGTTTTTATCTTACTTTGTGGAGAACCCTAATGATTCTATAATGATTGGTGTTCCTCTATAAATTGTTGAATTATAAGGATTCAAGGTTAGGGAGGTTGTAGTTAAGCTATATATTCCACCCTCCTGCATAACACCATTGATATAAAGATTAACGTAGCCATTTGGATTAAAAATCGTAAATTCAGTTACTGTGTTCCCGTTATCGTGAAAAAATAGGTTAGCAGGTAGAGTCGCCCCATTAGTCAAATCAATATTTGATGGAACAACATAAAAATATCTATTGACTGTTGGAATAATATTATCATTAGGCACAATGACTGGGGGAGGGTCTACTGTAGGAATAGTACTAACTTTTATGCGGGGCCAAATAAACCGATCTTCACATGCACATGCGAATTGTCGCTCTATTTTTCGATGATTCTTATGATTCACCATATTTTTATCACTCCATTTATTTATTGTTGCCCCATGCTTTGTGGCTTATATGTTTCACCTTGAAATATGAAGAAAATTATTATTTTTTTAGTTATACATCTCTTGTGAAATAGAAAATAGTAGTTTTTTTAGAAGAATAAATCGCTCTTACCATAACGTATTGTTGATTTTCGTTCCGATTGGGCGCTTTGTTGTTGCTGCCGCTTCGCTTTCGCTACAGAAAACAGTTGTAGTTGCTGCCGCTACGCTTTCGCACAGAGCAAAGCTTCCTGGGGGCTGATGAGCCGTTTCGCTCCAGGGTCTCATTTGTGAAACTGATCCCAAAGAGTCGTCTTGTCTCCCAATCAATCTATACATGGCTTACGTTGTAATAAAGTTCATCCCCAACTTTTGGTGATGATGTAGAATAATGCTTTATTATTTTGATTAAACAACACCTTATGGACGAATATTGCGTCTGAAACCCTGATATATATGCTTTTTAAAGTAAATTAGTGTTATACTTTGCATGTCGAATAAGGTAGAATACTAATTATGAATAATTTATCTCATTCAGCATAAGACTCCCACCTATGAAGGCGGTGAGATGAATGCGGATGTGGTTCCTTTTTAGTGGTGTCCAAACACCACCAAGGCGAAATTGATGAATAAAGGGGTTACTAGTTTTATGAAAGATTTTGAACAACAGTTGGAGGGGCTTTTAAAGCAAGCCGCGTTACAATACATAATTTATCAGCATAATGGTGATACAGAGCGTATGGATAAGACATCACTTTTTGCGCGTAAAATACAGCAAAAAGAATATGTTATTGGCTTTGCAGGTCATTTCTCTGCTGGTAAGTCGAGTATGATTAACGCATTATCAGGTGAAGATTTACTTGCATCAAGTCCAATTCCAACGAGTGCCAATATCGTAAAAGTCCATAAATCAGACGAAGACTTTGCGATTGTCTATATGCACAATGAAAAGCCTGTAAAATTTAAAGCAGGCTATGATTTTAAAACGGTAAAAGAGCTAAGTAAAAATGGGGATCTAGTGTCACAAATTGAAATTGGTCATAGCACATCGACATTACCACTAGGTGTCACTGTAATGGATACACCAGGTGTCGACTCAACAGATGATGCACACCGTATGTCAACAGAGTCAGCCCTTCATATTGCTGATATCGTATTTTATACAATGGACTACAATCACGTGCAATCAGAATTGAATTTTCAATTTACAAAGCAATTAATGAAGTACAATCCAAACGTTTATTTAATCGTTAATATGATTGATAAGCATAATGAAAATGAATTAAGCTTTGAGGAATTTAAAGCAACGGTTCACAATTCCTTTGAGGCTTGGGGGGTAGTACCCAAAGGCGTATTTTTCACTTCATTAAGAGAGCCTGAACACCCATATAACGACTTTGAGGTCGTAAAGAAAATCGTTATGGATAGTATGAATGATTGGCAGGATCAGCTTGTACAAACTGCATCAAATACGCTGCGTTTATTACAAAGTGAGCATGACAATTATTTAACGGAAGAAAGACAGGATCGTTTAGATATCGATGAGGAAGTTTTAAGTGCCGATGACTGGGCAAACCATAAAGATATTTTAGAGCAGTACAATAAATTAAATCGTCAGGTTGAATTGTTCTCAGTAGAGGCATGGAATGAAACTTTTGAAGAGCAACGTAAAGAGCTACTTGCGAATGCAGCCATTATGCCTGCAGATTTACGTGATAAATTACGTCTGTATTTAGAAAGTCAGCAGGATGGCTTCAAGGTAGGGGGCTTATTTACAGCTAAGAAAAAAACAGAGGAAGAGCGTAACCGCCGTAAAGAGGATGCCTATAGTGCCTATCAAAATGTTGTGCATGCACAGATTACTGGACATTTAAAAGGGCTAATGAAAAAGGTAATAAAGGATGTTGGTGCGTTAAATGAAGAACGTGCAACAGCTATTGATGCCTACGCCTTTGATTTACCATTCTCCCTTATTGAGCAGCAGGTACAAGTTGGTGCAATTTTAACAGGAGATGCTGTGTTGAATTTTGCCAACCGTGTGGCAGAAGCGACTAAGCGCTACTACATCCAGGAAACTGATAACTGGAAAGATGCGCAAGCAACAACTTTGGAAGCGGTAGCTACTGAAACAGCTGCTCCATCTAAATTAAAAATGGCAGGGATGCAAGCGAAAATTGATGCCATTCAAGCAGTGCTTGAAATTGAGGGCTATCAGCAATATAGTGCAAGCATTATGCATCAGGCAAGCAATGAAATACGAAAGGTAGCCAATCAACAGCTTACAAACTGGGACAATACCTTTAAGAAAGATTTAGCAGATATTCGATTATTTGAAGAATCGATGTTAAAGCCAAAAGAGGAAGCGTTACAGCAAGAAGAGGCACAGCAAGCAGTTAGTGCAACAAGTCTTCCTATTGAAGGTGTGGTTAAACGAGCACTTCATACGGCAAATGCGGTAAAAGATGTACAAGGCTTTGCGGAAGTAGCAAGTTACTTAGAAAATAAAGTAGAACGATTACAGAAAAAGGATTTCACAATTGCGCTTTTCGGTGCATTTAGTGCTGGAAAATCCTCGTTCTCTAATGCGTTAATGGGTGCCAAGGTTTTACCTGTATCTCCAAACCCAACAACAGCTGCAATTAATAAAATTCGTCCTGTTACGCCGGAGCACCCGCATGAAACAGCTGATGTACAATTAAAAACAGCTGAACAAATGCTAGAGGATATTCAAGGTTCGTATGCAGCAATCGGTTTATCTGTTTCTTCATTGGAAGAAGCATTCAATCGTGCTGATGAGGGACTTGCGGTACAGCTATCAGACGAACGCTTAAATGTGCATAAATCATTTATTCGCGCTTATAAAGAAGGATACCCAACATTTAAGTTTGAGCTTGGAAAAGTATTACGTGTTAATCGAGAAGAGTTTGAAAAATTTGTTGCTCAGGAAAATAAATCATGCTTTGTCGATAATATTGATTTTTATTATGATAGTCCGTTAACACGCATGGGTGTGACACTTGTAGACACACCAGGAGCAGATTCTATTAATGCGCGTCATACTGGTGTGGCATTTGAATATATTCGTAATGCTGATGCAATCTTGTTTATTACTTATTATAATCATGCTTTTGCTAAAGCGGACCGTGAGTTTTTAATTCAGTTAGGTCGTGTAAAGGATGCTTTCGAGCTAGATAAGATGTTCTTTATCGTCAATGCGATTGATTTAGCGACAACAGAAGAAGAACAGGAAGATGTAAAAGGCTATGTGCGTTCAGAATTACAACGCTTTGGCATTCGCTTCCCACGACTTTACGGTGTGTCTAGCTTATTGGCATTAAAGGAAAAAGTAGAGGGTGCGGATTTAACATCTGGTATGCCACCTTTCGAAGATTCTTTCAACACATTCTTAAATGATGAATTAAGTGCATTGGCTGTGCAGGCACTTGCAGAAGAAGTCGATAAAACCGAGCAACGCTTAGGTGACTTAATTGCACAGACAGAAGAGAACTTAAAACGTAAAGACGAACGTTTAGAGGAATTAACAACGCTTGAACAGCATATTAAATCGAAGTTCAATACGCTTAATACAAGTATGTTAGAAAGTGAAACGAAGCAAGAGCTTGATGAATTACTGTATTATGTCCTTCAGCGTGTGTTTTATCGTTACCCAGAGTTCTTTAAGGAAGGCTACAATCCGTCAACTTTTGCAGCAATGCCAGCTCAGCAAGCATTAGAGCATGCATTAAAAGAAGTAATGCAAAGCTTACGATTTGATTTTACGCAAGAAATGCGAGTAACAAACTTCCGTTTATCACAGTTTATTAGTAAGAAGATGCAACAGCGCTTTAAAGATGAAGTACGTGAGCTTAAAGAATTAAACCGCAGCTTCTCATTTTTAGCGTTTGAATCTTCTGAGCCGGATTTACTTGATTTTGAAGGTCCATTTACAGATGTCGCGAAATATGCAGGTGTGAAATCACATTTCCGCAATCCAAAGGCATTCTTTGAAAAGAATGAAAAAGTGAAGCTAAGTGAGGCGCTAGAAGTATTAACAAAACCAGATGCACAAAATTACTTAGATGCACAGAAAGTATCTCTCATGGCATGGGCCATTACCTTTATTGCTGAAGAAGCTGAGAAATTACGACTGTATATTTACCATCAGGCACTTGAACAAATTGCAACAGAAAGACTCGCACTTCAGGAAGAAAGTCGTTTAGCTTCTTGGAAAGCTATTTACGCTCAATTACAATACGCATGAGGTGATTCACTTGGGAAAAGTATTCAAATTAGTTGAGGAAATTCAGTTAGAAGGAGCCCGTTTCGTAGATGCTCGCTTTGATTTACAAGACAAAGAGGCAGGTAAAAAAGCATTTGAAGAAGGTCATGCACCAGGAGCAATTTATGTTGATTTAGAGCAAGAGCTGTCAGATATGGAGTCCAACAATGGTCGTCACCCAATGCCAAACAAGGAAAAGCTAGCGGCAGTATTTCAAGGATTAGGGTTACGCTATGAGGATCAAATTGTCGTTTACGATCAAGGAGCTGCACCATTTGCACCACGTGCTTGGTGGATGCTGACGTATGCAGGGTTTCCAAATGTAGTAATAGTGAATGGTGGTGCACCTGCTCTCGAGGAAAAGGTAGCGTTCACTAAAGATATTATTAAATACCCACCAACTACGATTGAATTTACTTGGCGAGATGAACTGTATGCTCCACGTCAAGCAGTTAAAGCTATTGTAGATGGAGCGGTGGACGCGACGTTATTAGATGCACGTGCTGCAGTTCGCTACCGTGGTGAAATAGAGCCACTTGATAAGGTAGCTGGGCATATTCCAACAGCGAAAAACTTTGACTGGGAGCAATTAAAGTCAGATGGTCAATTGCAAGCTAATGATGCGTTACGCAGCAAAGTTGCCCGCGACGAGCATGTTGTAGTTTATTGCGGTAGCGGTGTTACAGCATCACCGTTGTATGCAGTGCTAGCAGATGAAGGTTACGAAAATATTCAACTGTATGTAGGCAGCTTTAGTGACTGGATTACAGAGTATGATGTAGAAAAAGATACAAATGAATAATGATTGAAGACAAAACGCTCACTTTTGGGCGTTTTTTGGTTTGGATGGATAGCACGGGTGAAGCGGCGGATAGAGAGGTTAGAGTGACGGATAAGGCAGTCAGAGCGACGGATGGAGTAGTTGAAGTGAAGGATTAGAGTGTTTAGAGCGACAGATAACGGTCGAAGCGACGTATGGAGTGTTCAGAGCGACGGATAGAGCAGTCGAAGTGACGGATAAAATGTTCAGAACGAAGGATAGAGCAGTCGAAGTGACGGATAGAGTGTTCAGAATGACGGATAGCGGTCGAAGCGACGGATAGGATAGTGAGAGCGACGGATAGAGTGTTCAGAGTGACGGATAGAGCAGTTGAAGTGAAGGATAGAGTGTTCAGAGCGACGGATAAAGGTCGAAGCGACGATTAAATTAGCGATGCAAGTTGCTATGTACTCCTAAAATGACTGACCATTCATTTTGTGCTACACTCTTTATACAAAGGGCAAAGGGGGAAAAGGATGTTTAAACGAGAGAAAAGTATAGAAATTCAACAATATCGTGATGTTCAATGTGCCCATGGTAAAGTATCAGTTCAAGGCTTCGGGTTGAGTGTTTATAGTTTTTTTGTGGATGGGTTATTAATTGATACAGGCTCCTATTCGCTTTCACAGGAGTTTCAATCTTTTTTTAACGGGATACCGATTGAACAAGTGGCACTGACACATTCTCATGAGGATCATGCAGGAAACGCAGCGTGGATTCAACAACACAAAAATGTACCTATCTATGTACATCGTGATTCGGTTAGTATTTGTGCAGAGGATGGAGAATACCCATTTTATCGACAGGCATTATGGGGAGAGCGACCAGCATTTATTGCTCAACCGTTTGGTGATACTTTTCAAACGAATTCAGCTACATGGGATGTTATTGAAACACCAGGACATTCAACAGATCATTTATCATTTTACAATCGAGAAACAAGTGCTATGTTTACAGGAGATTTGTATATACAAACAAAGACGAAAGTTGTGCTTGATGAAGAAAATATCGTACATACTTTAGCGTCTTTGAAGAAAATATTAAACTATGATTTTAAGGAAGTGTATTGCTGTCATGCGGGTTATATAGCGGATGGTCGAGCGAAAATAGAAGAAAAAATTGCTTATTTAGAAGATTTGGAGGGTAATGTAAAGCAATTGTTTAAGAAAGGTTATTCAGTAGACGAAATTACAAAATCAATTTTTTCTCGTGATTATCCGATTACAAAGGTATCAGGGGAACAGTGGTCTTCCAAACATATTATTACCGCTTTTATAAATCAGTTTACGCAAGAGTCCTTAACATAAAGGGCTCTTTTTAATTGTGAAAAACCAAGGGCATAGTTTGTCTTGGTTAAAGCGCTACATCCTCGAGGTCGCTTCGATCCCTTGGGCAAATGTGGTGAAGTGAAATCGCTAAGAGATTCTAACGAGTAAAGCAGAAAAAAAGAATACTTTAGGTTGTATAATAAAAAAACTTTGTGAAAAAATGTGAAGAAAATGTGACGAAACAAGATTTAACAATGGATGCGCTTACATAAGTTTGTGAAAAATTTCTCATTTACATAAGAAAAATACTATGTGAAAAGTTGAACAGGCTAAATGGCGATATTTGTGCATTTTTTTAAATGGAAACCAACCTATCAATTATATTAAAATAATTGATTGTGAAGATAATAACAAAATAAAAAAGTGGTATTAATGATAGTAAATAGCGTTATTTCGAATAAAAAATAAAATTGACAGAAAATTCATTGACTTTACTTTCACAAAGTATTATGATTCTGAAATATATAATAATTCATTAGAAAAGGATGGGATTGAATGGATGTAATGAAAAAGGCTTTAGAAATGCACGAGTATTATAGTGGGAAATTAGAAGTGATTTCAAAGGTTCCTGTGCAAGATTCCTATGATCTAAGTCTTGCGTATTCTCCGGGAGTAGCTGCGCCTTGTATAGAGATTGAAAAAAATCCATCACTAGTTTACGACTATACAATGAAAGGAAATATGGTGGCGATTGTTTCAGATGGTACTGCGGTATTAGGTTTAGGGGATATCGGTCCGAAGGCAGCGTTACCAGTAATGGAAGGAAAGGCGATTTTATTAAAGCGTTTTGCCAATGTTGATGCTTTTCCTATTTGTTTAGATACGAAGAATACGGATGAAATCGTCAGCATTGTGAAGGCGCTTGCTCCAACTTTTGGTGCTGTAAATTTAGAAGATATATCAGCGCCAAGATGCTTTGAAATTGAAGATCGTCTGCGCCAAGAATGTGATATCCCTGTGTTCCATGATGATCAGCACGGAACTGCTATTGTCGTAGGTGCAGGGATGATTAATGCCAATCGCATTGTGAATAAAGATGTGGCAACAATGAAGGTCGTAATTAACGGCGCGGGAGCAGCGGGGATTGCTATTTTGCGTATTCTTGTGCAAATGGGCTATAAAAATATTTATATGTGTGATACAAAAGGTCTTATTTATGAAGGTCGCGCTGAAGGGATGAATCCAATTAAAGAAACGATTGCCCATTTAACAAACCCAGAAAAATTACATGGAACACTGGAGGATGCTCTCGTTGGTGCAGATGTCTTTATTGGGGTATCGGTTGCGAATTTATTAACAGAAGCCCATATTGCTTCAATGAATGAAGATCCAATCGTGTTTGCACTAGCAAATCCAAATCCTGAAATTACGTATGAAAACGCCAAGGCATGGGGTGTACGGGTTATGGGAACAGGACGCTCAGATTATCCAAATCAAATTAACAATGTGCTCGCTTTTCCTGGTATTTTCCGTGGGGCACTAGATGTCAGAGCGACAGATATTAATGAAGCAATGAAGATAGCTGCAGTGGAAGCGATAGCCTCTCTTGTAAGTGATGAGGAATTAACGGAGGAATATATTGTACCTAAATCATTAGATGAGCGGGTTGTAGAAATTGTTTCGCAAGCTGTAAGTGGTGCAGCTGTTGAGTCAGGTGTGTCAGAGCTATTCCAACAAAATACAGTGCTGTCAGTTTAAAAATTGCTCAATCCAATTTGAAAGAATCTCCCGCTCTCGTTGTTGAGAGGGGAGATTTTTTTTACATCATACTAATGCCGATTATGCCGAACATAAGAATGATAAAGAAAATAAAGAAAATAATGAACAGAATAATAGAAGGGATAATAACAGTCAATATTGCTTTCCAAATTTCGAATTCATGAGCTTCTGCCACAACACCTACAGTGATAACTAAAGACCAGATCGCTAGAATAAGGCTAACCAAACCAGTTATTAATAATAACCAAGGTATTGTATCAACGGAGTTAGTGTCCATTAATGTTTCAGGCGATGTAATCAACCAAATTAAGTAAAGTGGTATAAGAACGATGAATGGTATAGCAGTTAAACTTAAACCTTTAAATAAATCAGAAAATGTACCAGTCCCTTTAAAAAGTTTACCAAACAGCCAAAATATTAACGTTGAAAAACTTGTGCCGATAATCCCTGCTATTGGTGCAAATATCACACAAAGTAGTGCTAAAATCCAAAGAGAAAAATCTGTCATAAATTTTGGGTCAATAAGTCCGGATAGCGAAGAACCGATATAGCCAATAGACATAATAAGGATTGCAAAGCCGATTGATTTTTCATCAATCATGTAACGAGCTGTTTGCTTTGGATGCAACCAAACAGACAAAAATGGATTAACCTTTGGCCTTTCTTGTGGTGTGTCATTATAGTTATCCATTAAATTACCTCCAAAATAATAGTATAATTGCATATTAGTATACGGATGATCCGATGAAAAGTTTCGAAAGAAAGAAAAAATCATCTTATTTGCGAAAAAAGAGCCACAAGAATGCGACTCTTTTTTGATTATTCCTATCCAGTCAAGCCGATATATACTAACATGAATGGATTATTTTTTATTCAGCTAACATAATTTTTTCAAGCTCTAATGGTTCAATATATTGTTCACCTTTGTAAGCACGCATATTACCACCTGAAATTTCATCTATTAATAAAATTTCATTTGTTTTAGCATCACGGCCAAATTCTAATTTGATGTCGTAAAGTGTTAACCCTTTTTTGGCAAGCTCTGCAGCAACGAATTTAGAAATTTCAATTGTACGTTGCTTTAAAATTGCGTATTCTTCGTGTGTTAACAGGTTTAACATTGCTAAAGCATCTTCAGAAATAGGAGGATCTAGTCGATCATCATCTTTAATGGTAACTTCTACGAAAGAATCTAAGTCTTGGCCTTCTTTCGCGTAAGCACCGTAGCGACGTAGGAAAGAACCTACTGCCTTGAAGCGGCAAATAACCTCTAAGCCTTTACCAAAAACCGTTGCAGGCTTAACCGTCATTGTTGCATCATTAAAATTTGCATCAACATAGTGAGTAGGAACACCTTGTTCGTTTAGTTTTGAGTAGAAATAAGAAGTTAAGCGAAGTCCAGCTAAACCAGCACCATCAATTGTTAATCCAACAGTGTTAGCACCTGGGTCGAATACGCCGTTTTCACCAGTTACATCATCTTTAAATTTTAATAAGTAATGACCATCTTCTAATTGAAACACATTTTTCGTTTTACCTGTATACAATAATTCCACAAAAAACCCTCCAATATTTCATAGTACTCTATCATTATAACACGAATGTTTTGAATATTTAATAATAAAAATGTTCGTTTTAAAAGTAATTTATTATGACTTATAACTATTTTTTTACCAAAAAATAAGATGATAACGAATATTCGCTATCATCTTAGGTGAAATCAAGAAAATTCTAAATTAAATTAATGAAAAAAGAATGTTATTAATATACGCCTTCAGCAAGCATACCATCTGCTACTTTTACGAAGCCTGCAATGTTTGCGCCCACTACAAGGTTCCCAGGGTAACCATATTTTTCAGCAGCAGCTTTACTGTCTGCGTAAATATCTTTCATAATTTGATGTAATTTAGCATCTACTTTTTCAAATGACCAGAATACGCGGCTAGAATCTTGCGCCATTTCAAGAGCAGATACAGCAACACCGCCTGCGTTAGCAGCTTTAGCAGGTCCGAATAATACGCCAGCGTCTAAGAATTCGTTAATTGCTTCAAGGTCTGATGGCATGTTTGCACCTTCACCAATAGCTTTTACACCGTTTGAAATTAAAGTGCGAGCTGATTCACCGTTAATTTCGTTTTGAGTAGCACATGGAAGCGCAATGTCACAAGGAATAGTCCAGATACCTGTGCAGCCTTCTGTAAATGTAGCATTTGGACGATAGTTAACGTAAGTGGAGATACGATCGCCTTTTACTTCTTTAATTTCTTTAATTGCATCAAGATCTAAACCATCTGGATCATAAACATAGCCTGAAGAGTCAGAACAAGCAACAACTTTTGCGCCATAAGCTTGAGCTTTTTCAATTGCATATGTTGAAACGTTACCAGAGCCAGAAACTACAACTGTTTTACCCTCGAATGAATCATTGGCATCTTTTAGCATTTCGTTTACAAAGTAGACAGTACCATAACCTGTAGCCTCTTTACGAGCTAAAGAACCGCCATATCCAGGAGTTTTACCAGTTAATACACCAGATTCGCTTGCTTTTGTTAAACGCTTGTATTGACCCCATAAATAGCCTACTTCTCGAGCTCCAACTCCGATATCACCTGCAGGAACATCGACATCTGGACCAATATGGCGGTATAATTCAGTCATGAATGCTTGACAGAAGCGCATGATTTCAGAATCTGATTTACCTTTAGGATCGAAGTTTGAGCCACCTTTACCACCACCGATTGGTTGGCCTGTTAAAGCATTTTTAAAGATTTGTTCAAATCCTAAAAATTTGATAATTGATTCGTTAACGGAAGGATGGAAACGAAGACCGCCTTTATATGGTCCCATTACGTTGCTGTATTGTACACGATAACCACGGTTTACTTGAACTTGGTTGTTATCATCTTGCCAAGCAACACGGAAGGAAATGATACGATCTGGTTCAACGATTCGCGATAAAATATTTGCTTTAATATATTCAGGGTGTTGCGCAAAGACAGGCACTAAAGAAATGAAAATTTCTTCAGCGGCTTGTAAGAACTCCGCTTGATGACTGTTCTGTTGTTTTAATTGCTCGAATACACCATCCACGTATTCTTTTGCTAATTGTTCGTTGCTCACAGTTGTAGTTGTCATAGTAAAAAACCTCCAGTTGTTTGATAGGTGTATCGTATATCTATTTTTCGCACTATTCAATAAAATACTTTTTTGAACAGTCTTAAGTTTGTGAAAAATTGAACAAACGGAGGGGTGGAATCGTTATATCGGAATAACAATTAGGTGAGTTATCTATCTAATTATGAGAAAGGAATGATGCTTTATTGTGAAGGTTTTAATTGACGCTGATGCCTGTCCAGTAGTGGATTTAGCGCTATCAATATCATCTGAGTTTGAGATTGAAACAATCTTGTTTTGCGATACATCCCACCGTATTGAACGTGATAATGTAATAACAATTATTGTACCCAAAGGTCCGGATTCGGTTGATTTCACGCTAGTGAATGCGCTTTCAAAGCATGATATTGTCATTACACAGGATTACGGTTTAGCAGCTATGGTTTTGGCAAGAGGAGGGTATCCAATTGATCAAAATGGAAGAGAGATGTCTAATGAAAATATCGAACGTTTGCTTGAAATGCGCCATGTCGGACAAAAAATTAGACGTGCCGGTGGACGTACGAGGGGACCTAAAAAACGAACTCAAGAAAACAATATTTCATTCAAAATGAAATTTCGACAAATTTGTGAACGAGCAATTTTAGCGCAAAAAATGGAGGCGTCAGAAGATGGAAAATGAACTTAAACACGAACTATTTAATCAATTTCCGAATTTAAAAGAGTTAGCAAATAAGAATACTGTACTTTTGCAAAATACAAATTGGGAAAAAAAGGCTAAGACAAATCTTTTTTCAATGGAGGAAGTTGAGGAGGCAGAAGAGACACTTAAACGCTTTTCTTCCTATTTAATTTTAGCATTTCCAGAGCTTGTAGAAAGTAAAGGACTTATTGAATCATCTATTCAAGAAATACCATTGATGAAGAAAGCTCTTGAGAAGGAATTTGATCTTCTAATACCAGGTCAATTTATCTTAAAATGCGATCATACCTTGCCAATATCCGGCTCTATTAAAGCTCGTGGGGGTATTTTTGAAGTATTAAGGCACGCAGAGCGGCTTGCAATCGCTAGTGGTAAACTAACAAAAGAGGATGATTATGCAGTATTGGCAACAGAGGACTTTCAATCTTTCTTCCAGCAATACACAATTGCCGTAGGTTCTACAGGTAATTTAGGATTAAGTATCGGCATTATGGGCAAAAAACTCGGCTTTAATGTCGTTGTACATATGTCGAGTGACGCAAAAGCGTGGAAAAAAGCATTACTGCGAGAAAAAGGTGCGACAGTTATTGAATATGAAGCTGATTATAGCGTTGCAGTAGAACAGGGTCGTCGTGAGGCTGAACAAGATCCTATGTGCCATTTCATTGATGATGAGAATTCGAAAGACTTATTTGCTGGCTATGCAGTGGCGGCGAAGCGTTTAAAAGCACAGTTTGAAAAGACGAATATTACTGTGGATGAAGCCCATCCATTGTTCGTGTATTTGCCGTGTGGTGTAGGTGGTGGACCTGGCGGTGTTGCTTACGGGATACGTGAAATTTTTGGAGAACATGCCCATATTTTCTTTGCTGAGCCAGTAGCATCCCCTTGTATGACTATTGGTTTAATGACTGGTTTACATGATGCCATCAGTGTAGAGGACATTGGTCTTGATAATAAAACGGAAGCAGATGGCCTTGCTGTTGGGCGTGCGTCAAAATTTGTTGGCAAGGTAATGGAAACATATATAAGTGGCTGTTACACAGTGAAAGATGAGGAATTATTTAAATCGCTCGCAATAGCTATGGAAGTTGAAGAATTATTTTTAGAGCCATCTGCACATGCTGGGATGTTTGGATCAATTCAGTTAATGAAAAATGGACAAAGTTATTTAGAAAAGCATGATTTAGTTGATAAAATGGAGCAAGCTGTCCATCTTGTTTGGGCAACAGGTGGAAGTATGGTGCCAGTGGAAATGCGTGAGGAATACATGGCAAAGGCAGTGCAAGTAGCAAGAATTAATGATATAGGTAGATAATTAATGAGAAAACGCAAGAATGCTATCGGAATCAACATTCTTGCGTTTATTACTTTTAAAAAATTGATTTTAAATATTGATTCATTAATGGAAATTATTAAAAGTGTTTTTACTCATTGAGAATTATTTATATAAATAGTCCAACGCTTGATAATCTTGCTGATAGCGTCCACCGTCCGCTACTTCAGCGTGATATAGAGCTTTTAAAGCGTAATTTTTTTGCAAATCCATTTCGGCCATTAACTCTTTTAGGCGATCATGTAATTCACGGTTTTCTTTCACAAGTTGCTGCATTTGTGGTTTAAAATATTTCATACTGTCTAACTCCTCAATTTATAACGTGCTTATTAGTATAACACTTTTAGCTTTTGAAAGTGCACTCATATTCATAATTCTAGCTGTATAAGATTATTCAGTCGATCATGCCATGAAATATTGGCCTAAATTGCAATTTTACTTACGTGTATCGTGCTCTTAAAAATTCATTGCTCGCTTAACCTAAAAAATAACGTAAAATTTATATAAAGGGGGCCGAATTATGGAATCGAAAGTAAATTATCCATTTATTTATTTTTTATTTGAGTCAAATACGGTTTTTGTCTATAAAATTAAAGCAAATAATTATGTGAACGCATCAGATTTGATAGATTATAGTGAATGGCAGACGTATGAATTACAGCATCATGCTTCATTTGAAACATTCAACCATGAAGTAAATGAAGCAATTGAGGGGTGTGGATTTTGTCTAGAGCACGATGAATTATGCAACTTAGTAGAAATCATAAATGACTGTATTCAAAAACACCGTTCTGTCGACCAACGATTAATAACACAGGCAGTTCATATTGTTAGTTCTGAATCTGCAGCAGGGTCAGTGAGAATAGCGCTTGTACCACCTAAACATGTGATTGGTTTTCCTGATTGCTTGTCAATTGGACCATTGTGGAAGTTAGAGGAGAAAAGAGGTCAAGCCTTCCGAAATGATTGGTTATATGAAAATATTAACGATGAACAGGAAGATGTTTATCAAAATAAGCTTACAAATACTTTGCGTGAAATAGAGGATATTTCAAATCATGTGCCTATCTATATTTGGTATGGTAATAATGCCGATGAACAATGTGGGCTTCGTTTTTTCCTTTATTTATTGCGAGATAAATCAAATGAGATTTTTCTTATTAATACAACAACAGAGCATGGTATGACTAATCTTGCGGCAGGTCAGCTTAATTCACAGCAATTAGCGCAGCTTTTTGTAAACGCAAAGGAAAAAAAGCCGTTAACAACCGAGGAACGCCTTATTTTCCAAAATGAATGGGTAACATTATCGCACACTAATGATGTTCTGCGTCTCTGGATTGATAATGAAATAAAAGGGGTACCAGTAAATTATTTTGACCCTTTAATCATTGCGACGATAGAAAAGTTACATAATGATCAAGCAACTAAAGATTTTATAAAAACGGGAGCAGTGATTGCAGAACTCTTACCTTTAATGATCGAGCTTCCGAGTGTCTTCTTTTTAGAATGTAGAATAAGATATTTAGTCTATAGTGGGGTGCTTGCATTAAAAGGCATTCCTAAATCCATGAGACATTATAGTGTAAAATTACGTGAATAAGTAGAAAACCTCTTTAAGCTTTAAAAAGCATAAAGAGGTTTTTGTAAGTACATAAGTAATTATGCAACAAAAGGTTTGTTCATTTTTATTAAGCCATAGATAAAATAGAATAAACCTAAAGTAATGATTGTTAAAATAATAAAAAGTACTGCCTTTCCACTTTCACCTGTCCAACGATAGAATAGACGATATGTGAAATACAGAGCAAAGCCAAGAATACCTAAATAAGCAAGTAGACCAATAAGCGGAATGAATGATATGAGTAATAAACCAGCATAAATAAGAACATTCTTTTTCGCATCTGCACGAACTGCTACGTCATTATCACCTTTTGCAGTCAATAAGAAAAGGCTATAAACGTTAATAATAGGGATCCAAGCAATATAAGCTAGATCACCAAAGCCATTTGTTTTAGATGCATTATAAAAAATGAGTGAACTAATCACATAGCCTGCAATACCCATCACAAGGCAAATTAAAAAAATCAAGAGAAACAAACCACCTAAGGCAGTTTCGATATCATTGCTATAATAAGAATCGTACATAAGAAAACCTCCTTTCAAAAAAATACTTCATAATAATAACAATACTAAAGTTATAAATCTACAGTGAAAAATATCCAGTATTTAGTGGTAATCATACAATTATACTATTTTTACTAAAGGTATATGTTATTTTGATGATGAATTTTTGATAAAATATTGATTGAATTGTAAAAAAAAAATGGAATTAATGGAAAACTAGTGGTGAAGAATCATTTTATAAAAAATTTTTGTTCTTTACTTTGGATGCAACTAATTTTGAAATGAAAATATTGAAGAGTACATCATATGCTGTAATTATTGGGCTCATCACCAAAAATTGTGGATGACACTTGTTAAAACGTATGGTAAAGAACAGCATAAATGTGTTTTTTCTATCTAAAAGTAATAGTAGGATGCACATAAAAAGAGGGCAGGACATAAGTACATTTTTAAAGCGAAAATTAAAAATTACACATCAGAAAAGCGCGAGAAATCAACGTTTCTAAAATTGATTTCTCGCGCCTTTTTAGGTTTTGGCCAATTTTTTCTCAACCTCTTTTTATAGTTACGTAATAATAATCCTTTTAACCTTTTGTCTAAAAAAAAGTAAAATTAATTACCTTTTGTAAGAATGTAAGACAATTTATTTTTAGTAAAATAAATGAATAGACTAACACACTCCGATTTTTCTGAATATTCAATTTATATAACGAGGAGGAATTATATGAAAGCGAACATTGCTTTTTTAAATGGTGAAGTAATTACTGTAGATGGACAAGATTCTATCCGAGAGGCTCTAGCGATTTCTGATAACAAAATAGTAGCAGTTGGTTCGAATGAGGAGATTAAAGATTTAATTGATGATTCTACACAAGTATTTGACTTGGAAGGAAAATCAATTCTACCTGGAATTATTGATGCTCACTTACATTTGGTCACGTATGGTACTTTTCATCTCAGTATCAGCTGTAAAGAGCCCGAGTTCGATTCTATAGATGCGATTTTGACTGCTTTAAAAGACAAAGCTGCTACTACGCCAAAGGGTCAGTGGATTCGCGCTTGGGGTTTCAATGAACGAACGGTTAAGGAAAAACGATATCCTACTCTTGAAGAATTAGACAACATTACGAAAGACCACCCGATTGTCATTACCCGTACTTGCTGTCACATCGGAATTGTCAATTCAGTTGCTTTACATCTAGCAGGTATTGACGAAACAACTCCTGATCCTCAAGGAGGTTTAATTGAAAGAAATGCAATAGGTCAACGAACTGGACGATTGATCGAAACTGCATATATGCAGTTTAGTGAGATTGCATCTTATTCAAATGAAGAAGTTTATCAAGCCATTCAAATCGCACAGCAACATTTCTTAAAAGTTGGCATTACAAGTATTCATGAAGCTGGAACGTTTACAAAAGAAAGTTACCGAATGTTACAATTAGCCTCCCAAAAAGGTGATTTGAAAATTCGTGTCTATGCGATGATTGCTACTTTAAATGACTGTAGGCAGTTCACATTAAATATGATGGAATCTGGGGTATTAACTGGAACTGGAAATGAATTCTTTAAAGTGGGTCCTGCTAAATTGTTTACAGATGGTAGTAGTACTGGTCCGACTATTGCTACCCGTGAAGGTTATACAAGCAATCCCGACGATCGTGGAATCTTATATTACACCGAGGATGAAATTTATGAAGTACTTGGTAAAGCACATGAATTAGGCTATCAAATTACTGTACATGCTCAAGGTGATCAAGCAATTGAAATGTATTTGAATGTTGTAGAACGCGCTTTACAAGAAAATCCTCGTGAAAATCATCGACATCGTATTGAACACGCTGGAATTTCAAGCCCTGATTTACAGCAACGAATGAAAGAGTTAAAGGTGATTCCAATACCTAATCCACCATTTCCGTATGAGTTTGGTTAAAGTTATTTAACGAATTACGGTGAACGTACGGACTTTATGTACCCTGCACGAGACTTTATTGATCAAGGAATTATTGCTGCTGCTGGGTCAGACTCACCAGTTACAACCTACAATCCGTTTATTGGAATTTACGAAGCGGTCAATCGACTCACTGCCAATGGAACTTCATTTGGTGAAAAACAAAAAATAGATGTTCTTGAAGCCATTCGTCTATATACCTATAACGGTGCATATGCAAGTTTTGACGAGGATATAAAGGGTAGTTTAGAACCCGGTAAATTAGCAGATATGATTGTACTCGATCGAAGTATTTTGAAAACCCTTCCACAAGATTTAAAAGATATTCAAGTCGAATTAACAATGCTAGATGGTGATATTCTTTTCGAACGCTCTAAAACGAAATTATAGTGATGAGGCTGGGGGACTTTTATGACAATAAAAATTTCAAGCTGTCAATTTGAATTGCAAAAAGTTGATCATTTCTCTACCTTTAAAGACCGAATTTTACATGCATTCAATGATGTGCCACTTTCAAGCGATTATGTGCTCTTACCAGAATTGTTTACGATGTCTTTACTAACAACTTATAACAATTACAATCAATTTGCAGAAAAAGATAATGAAAAACTAGGTTTCTTTTTAGATGACTATCTTCGATTTTTTAATAATCTTTCACAGCAAAGAAAACAGATTATTATTGCAGGTTCTACAATTGAACCTACCTATAAAGGAAATTATAATACGACCTATATCTTTGATGGAGAAGGCAATGTATTAAAACATCGGAAGACACATATTTTCCCTGCTGAATCTGCTTGGAACACTATAGAGGGAGATGAATTAGAAGTTTTCAAAATTGGACCAGTAACATTTGGTATTGCCATATGCTATGAAATAGAGATTCCAGAAATTGCACATATATATAGTCAAAAAGGTGCCGATATTATCTTTTGCCCTTCCTATACGTTCACTGAATATGGTTTCTGGAGAGTTCGCCATTGTGTTCATGCACGAAGTATTGAAAACCAACTCTATGTCGTTCATTGCCCTACGATTGGCGAAATCCAAGGACCCATTCAAAATGGATTTGGGACAACCGCTATTATAGGGCCTGCTGACTTACCTTGGACAAAAAATGGCGTCATTGCAGAAACTACAAGTAAATCAAGTACAGTTGTAACAGCTGAACTATCTCTTGAAGATCTATACGAAAATCGTAAAAATGGGGCTGCTACAACTTATAAAGATCGTATCCGTAGAAAAGACATTTATACATTATGAATCCGTTTTTTGACTACAAATTTCCAGAATTATGCTCGTTAAACTGAGGGTTACACTACTATTTTGGACGATAAAAAGAAATTCCAAGGAGGCATATATGAAAAATATTAAACTGTTATTGTTGATACCGTTTATTGGAATGTGCTTATGTTTGCCCTTTGCAAATAAAATAGAGCCTTATATTTTGGGTTTACCTTTTCTCCTGTTCTGGATTACTTTATGGATGATATTATCGTCAGTAGTGTTAGCGATTGTGTATAAATTGGATCCTGAAAACCAAGGAGGCGAAGAATAATGAATATAGCTTTACTGATTATCTTTGCATTTGCATTGATTGCTCTTTTCCTTGGTATACTAGCAACACGTGGAAAAAAAATGAATGTCGATGAATTTGCTGTTGGTAATAAGGGTTTTGGTACATTATTCATTTTCCTACTAATTGCAGGAGAAGTTTATACTACTTTTACATTCCTTGGTGGTAGTGGTTGGGCTTATTCGAATGGAGCCGCTGCTTTTTATGTACCTGCATATATTTGTTTAGCATATGTTTTATCTTATTGGATTGCACCAAAGATTTGGAACTATGCTAAAGACCATCATATTATTTCTCAACCAGAATACTTTGCTTCCAAATATAAAAGTCCAATATTAGGATTAGTTGTAGCGTTTTTGGGTGCTATCGCCTTGATCCCATATTTAGTTATACAATTAAAAGGGTTAGGTATTATTGTTTCAGAGGCTTCCTATGGAGGGATTAGTCCAATTGTGGCTAGTACTATTGGTGCCATAATTATTACAATTTATGTTACCATCTCAGGTATCCATGGCTCTGCTTGGACAGCTGTATTAAAGGATATCATGATATTAGGCGTCATTGTATTTTTAGGAATTTATATTCCATACCATTATTTTGGAGGCATACAACCTCTATTTGAAGCTGTAGAAAAAATAAAACCAGAAAGCTTAACTCTCGCTAGTTCTGGCTTAAGTATTTCTTGGTTTGTCTCAACTATTTTATTAAATGCGTTCGGATTCTATTTATTACCAACCAGCTTTTCAGTATTATTTTCATCTAAGAGTGCAAAAGCATTGAAGAAAAATGCCATTACCTTACCTTTGTATACGCTATTACTCTTATTCGCATTTTTCATTGGTTTTGCAGCCATTGTAGAGATTCCTGGATTACAAGGGGCTGAAGGAGATTTATCATTACTCCGATTAACGATTCAAACATTTGATCCTTGGATAGTAGGCGTTGTCGGTGCTGCTGGGTTATTAACTGCTTTAGTACCAGCATCTGTTATGTTAATGTCTGCTTCAGTTGGATTAATGACTGGATTTTACAAACTTGTGAAACCAAAGGCAACAGATCGCCAACAGTTATTTGCTTCAAAAATATTTGTGTTTGCTATCATATTGGTTGCATTCATCTTCACGATTACTGGAGGAGATGCACTAGCAATCTTGAACATTATGTCATACAGCTTAATAACACAACTTTTTCCAGCGCTCCTGTTTAGTTTCTATAAAAATCGCATTCTTAACAAAATCGGTGCAATGGCAGGAATTTTTACCGGTGTAGGAATCGTATTTTATAGTGCCATAACATCACATAAACTAATTGACTTTTTCCCGAACATTCCAAACGTAATTAATGACATCAGTACAGGAATGATTGCTCTTATTTTTAACTTTGCAGTAGCTATTGTAGTAAGTCTTGCAACCAATCATTTAGTTGCGGCAAAGAAGGACGATATTGAAACACTTGTAGTATAAAAATGACTTGATTTTATATTACTTATTATAAAATTGAGGCTGGGACATAACTGGTCAAAACTTTAAAAAGCGAGAGAAATCAATTTTAGAAACGTTGATTTCTTGCGCTTTTCTGATGTGAATTTTCTAGATGCGTTTCTCGGAAGTTTTTCTTTAAAGACTACTTTTTTGGGACATTTGAAACCTGCTAAATTTTTTTGTAATCGTAATGATTTCTTCTTCCGTTAATTGATGGCCATCCTTTTTAACAACGATTGCTGTTACAACCTCACCCTAGTTAGGATCTAGAGTTCCTATAATTGCAACTTCTGCCATCCATTCTTTAGGCTATGCTTTGAAAGGTTGATTCATGTGCATTAAGCCATAAATAGCATGGAATATTCCGCCTGTGATCAACGATAAAACGGTGTAAAGTACAGCTTTACCGGTATCACCTGACCAGCGATACAATAAGCGGTAAGAATAATAAATCCATAAACCAAACATGATAGGGAGTGAGATAAAGCCAATTAAAGGGATGAGGAATAAAAATAATAATAATCCCGTAAAAATCAGTGTAGGTTTTAATGCTGCCGCACGCACCGCTTTATCATCATCACCCTTTGCAGTCAAAAGAAAAAGGCTATAGATATTTATAATTGGGATCCAAGCAATATAAGCCATATCACTAAAGCCATTTTTTTCAGATGCCTTATAATAAATTAGTGCGTTAAAAATATAGCCCGCTAATGCAAAGACAAGTAGAATTAACAAAAAAAGTGCTAAAAACAAATCAAGGATTGCATCATTATACTCAGTAGCATCATAGCTCATTTGAAAACCTCCTTTCAAAAAAATTCCTCCTTATCATAACAAGTCAAAAGTGTTAAATCTAGAAAGGTTTGAATGCTATATTTAATTGAAATCAAACATTAGTACTATAATGTATTTGGAAAATTAATCTTTTGATGATGATTATTTGAATAATAATAAAAAAATGAAAAAAACATCCTTGAAAATATTAGTATAATAGTTTTGAAGAACCATTTTTAAATTTTTGTTCGTTTACCTGAAAGGGTGCAAGATTAGGGAAAAGGCTGTTAAATATTTATGTATTGATAGTGATTAGTTTTTATACTTTATGCAAATATCTAGGGCAAGAAAAGAACAACTTATTCAAACGATTCGACAGAAATATGGGAAATAATGCTGTATTAAAGGGGGACATAAGAATGCCTGTATACAATAAATTAGTACGTGATTTGATTCCGCAAGTAATTGAAGCAGAGGGCAAAACTTGTAGCATAAGGGTGTTAGATTCCAGCGAACACCTAAAAGAAATAAAAGAGAAAATGCAAGAGGAGGCTATAGAATTTAAGGAGTCAGCATCTCAAAAAGAAGCCGTTGAGGAACTTGCAGATATTTTGGAATTAGTACATGCAGCTATACATATGTACGGTGTGTCTTACGAACAATTAGAACAAATACGTACTCAAAAGAGGAGGCAACGCGGAGGATTTTCGAAAGGTATATATTTAGTTGAGGTGAAGGAGTAGGGGAAACAGTATGTCTCATGATTTAAAGGTTGGAGAAATACGGGAGCAATATGTAACTGAACATCAGATTTGGCAACATCTGAATAATTTTTACTATCGTTCATCAGTGTCAACTTCTTATAAGTTTGTCTTCTTTAAAGCTTTGCTTGAAAATTTATACAATGTAGATGAAAAGTTAGGACTCAGCTACAATCAAATATTTTATTCATTCACAAATATTTATTGGAATTTAGTAATCCATCACAAACTAGCACAGTCTCCTAATAAAAATAAACCGGCTCGTGCCCAAACCATTTTGCAGAAATATGCAAATGACAACGCTATTCCTTCCGAATGGCAATTCGATCAGCTTGTGGATTCTTTGCAACTAAAAATTGTTAATGAGGTGAAACGTGACTGTAAGCAGAACGTTATCGGCGCATTTTACGGAGATACAGCAGGTGTATTCTATGAATTTGACATCAAACATGCACATTTTTGTTTCAATAGCCCTGTTTATCAATTCATGAAAAAATACCAGCGAGTTTTAATAAACCTAACAAATTATCATTTAGTCAAATACCTCGAAAAAGTGAATGAAGCCACAAGTACAATGGCTTTACTCTCAAAAATAGAGGTAATTTCAAAGCGTAGTTCTTTAGAGACATTCTACAAAGTTCTTACACAATTTGAACAAAATCGATGCTTCTATTGTAACTGTGATTTATCAATTAACCGTCGAAAAACACACGTCGATCACTTTATTCCGTGGAGTTTTGTTCAAAGTGATAATTTATGGAATTTAGTGTTGGCATGTAATGATTGTAATTTGCAAAAAAGTGACAAACTTTCAACACGATTTTATTTAGAGTCCATGCTCGATAGAAATGATAATTTAGTTTCAATTGTGAGCGAACCAACTTATTTCCATACATATGAAAATAAAAAACTTGTAGATTTATATGATTACTCAATAATGAATGGTTATACGACGTTGTGGAAGCCAAGGAAGGTATACGAGTTGAAGAATTAACATAGAAAACCTCCGATTAAAACTGAAATATCCACAAACCCGATGTCACGTTTCTAAGGTAGTGTAATTATTTCAAGTGTTGTCAGGTTTGATAATCCTATTATTTCAAGATATAGTTCTTAATACAGATACAATAAGGAGGAATGGATATGGCAGAAATTAAATACGAAATTATTGAAACAATTGCAGTATTATCGGAAGGCAATAAAGGGTGGAAAAAAGAATTGAATTTAATTAGTTGGAATGAACGTGAACCGAAATACGATATTAGAGATTGGTCCGAGGATCATACAAAGATGGGGAAGGGTGTTACGTTGTCACTGTCTGAAATACAGCTTTTGAAAAAGTCGTTAGCTAAATTGTCAGACTTAGATTGATGGACAAAGATACTCTTTAGTGTTGTCTTAAGTTAATTGCTTAAGTGGGCTATACTTTGAATGGTCGATTCATGTTCATGAAGCGATAGATGTAGAGTATAGCATTTCTCCTGACAAACGATACAGGTGATAACAACTTAGGTTTTTAATCTTGTGAGGATTTTCGATAGAATATATTTCGTAAAATTGTTAGACTAACAATAGCAACAATTCATAAAGCAGGTGGCGGCTGAACTCCCTTTAGAGAGGGGGTGAGGCGGATGACAGTATTTGAAGCATTCAGTTTAATTGTGCAGTGTGGCCTTTTGCTAATTGCAGTGCTTACACTGATGCTTAGCATTATTGTCTCTCAAAATAAAAAGAAATAGCCACCCTGCCGGCTAAGTAAGGTGACAATTTCTATAACTTTAACTTGGTCAGCCGCTATGGTGCGGCATGATTGTTGCTGGTTTGACTGGATGTTGACGCATCCAGTCTTTTTTATTCTATATTTAGTGTAACATATTTATTCTAAGAAGAACATTTTGCCCGTCTTACTAAAACAAAATTCACGATTAAATGAATTTTGCAATGTCATTCAGCTCTAAACGAGATGAGCCATAAGCTGGTGCTGCTGCTTTACCGATTGCGATTAAGACGATTGGCACTAGATTATCTGTTAATTCAAAGCGTTTCGCAAAAGCCTCTTTATTAAAGCCAGCCATTGGTACCGTATCATAGCCCATGTCTTTTGCTAAAAGCATAATTTGCATGGAAATTAAGCCGGCATCAAATGTAGCAATATTTTTTAGAACTTCTTTAGGAAGGTTTGGATACAGTCTTAATGAGTTTTCAATCATAACATTTTTTGTCGCTTCATCCATATAGCCAAGCTCGAAATTTTTTGTGTAGACTTCTTCTACATTTTTGTACATTTCAGTATCGCCTAATACTGCAATAATGGCAGAGGCAGTTTCCACTTGCTCCTGGTTATTAGCAATTGAGCGTAATTCTTTTTTTACTGCCTCATCTTGGATGACTAAAAAGCGCCAAGGCTGTAGATTGCTTGATGATGGAGCTGTTGTTGCCTCTACAAGTAATTCCTCTAATTCTGCTTGTGGAATTTTATAGTTTGCCTCATATTTACGTACAGATTTACGTTCGTGCATTACTTTATTTAAATAACTTTTTGTTATAGTCATCGTTAAAAATCTCCCTTATATATGATGAGATTTTACTATACGATAAACTTTTCAATATTCCAAGTAAAATTGCTCGAATTAAAGATTCTTGAATTGAAGAGGTTCCTTATAATTCTTCATCTAATTTTAAAGGATTCATATTCGATGTCTGCAATTGTATTGTAGGATTTTAATTGCTTAGCAAAACGTTTTACCATTTTTTCTGGACCACACATAAAAATGCTTGTCTTTTCTGGCACTAAAAAATTTTCAAATGATAGCCTGTCCGTTTGGCTAGTATCAATAAAGTTCACGCTGAATTGTTGATTAGTTTTTGCATACGCCTGTAAAAATTCTTTATAGCTAGCATTATCTTGACCATGATACGTGTAAAATAATTCAATATCACGATCGACGGGTTGTGATTGTAAATAGGATAAAAATGGGGTAATGCCTATACCACCTGCTATCCAAATTTGTTGTTGCGTCCCATTGTCAAAGTTTAAATGACCAAATGGACCATCAAGTGCAATTGGTGTATTCAGTTGGACTGATTCATATACATTTTTTGTAAAATCACCAAGTACCTTAATAGTGACAAATATTTTTTTTCCATCGCCACCTGAAATAGAAAAGGGATGAGGCGCCTTTTCGAATCCATCTTGCAAAATCTTTATAAAAATAAATTGTCCATGTCGATATGGAATTTTTTTATCAAGTGTTAGTTCCAGTTCAATAACATTGGAGCCTAATTTTTTGATACCTGTAATGTTGCCTTTATATTTAAAAAACATATCCTGATACATCGTCAACATATATAGTGCTGACATAAATCCAATAGTCGCAGTTATTGCCGTAAAAATTCCTAAAGGGGTAGGCTGGAATAAATCGTATCTGCTTGAAAAATAGGCATGATAAATTCCAAATGTATAAGGGATTAGCATTAATCGATGAAAGATCCGCCAGTGTTCATATTTTAGGAATTTAGCAAAAAGCGCAATCAAAATAAGTGTTATGAAACCATATTGGCCAATCGATCCCAGCTCTTTCGCAAATTCGCTGAGCGGAGTTTCTTGTACTTTATCCCAGTCGGGGACTAGATCTTGCAATTGACCATGTATAATTACCAATACAAGTGAAAATATTGCTAAACATTTATGATAAAAATAAACATTTTCTAGTCCATGGAACCAACGCTCTAAAATTTTCATTCTTGTTGCTAACAAAAAGACAAGAAAGAAGCATGTTATGGCCATGCCTCCAATAATGTGACTAAGCCTGTTAACAGCATGGATAGGCTCTATAGGTGTAGCAAAATACCACAGTAAAGCACTACTCCCCATAATTAGTATAATAAACAAAATTCCTTTGATAGATTTCATAAATAACCTCCAGTACTCATTTTTATCGCTAATCATCCTATATATACAATAAGAACCTGAAATGTTTCTGATATTTTGTTGATATGAAAGCTCTACGATTGATTTCAATCTAATAGACACTAAAGGGTGAATGGAATCAAAATATTTGATGGCGAAAAGGGGAGTATACGTTCGGAATATATGTTCCCTTTTGGAGTAGGTTGTGTTAAATTAAGAAGGGTAAAAATATAGAGACAAAAGGAGTGGAAGTAATTATGCAAGGGAATACACATATTATTGGAGGCATCACTGCAAGCCTTGCTTTTGCACAAATTTCTAATGATAATCCGCTTGTTTTAGTAGGAGCAGGCGTTATCGGTGCATTACTTCCAGATATTTGCCATGGTGGTAGCAAAATCGGGAGGAAGTTTCCCATCATTTCAAAAACTGTTAATTCGCTGTTTGGACATCGTTCCTTTACACATAGTTTGCTTTTTTTAGTTTTGGTTGGGATGCTACTACATACATTTATACCCTACGAATCCGTTTCACTAGGTATTTTAATAGGGATGGCAAGTCATGTTTTTCTTGATATGGGGACGAAGAAGGGCGTTAAGCTGTTTTTCCCAGTATCGATTTCAGTGCGTTTACCATTTACTACAAAAACAGGTAGTAAAGCTGAAAAGGTAGTGTTTATGATGTTAACGTTGCTTTCCATCTATTTTAGTTATGAAATTATTGTTAACTTTATTGATACCATATAAGAAAAGAAACCCAGTAAGTGAGTGAAATACTCCTCCTAAGGTAGGCAGATAAAAAATCTGTTTACTAAGGGGGAGTATTTTTTTCTGCATTCAAAGAAGTGAATGTTAGTCACTGTCTACTTAAAAGGGAGTAATCATTATGAAGGATTTTTGGTAGACGTTTTACTATTAACAGTAATGCTTATGAAAAACTTCGTCGGGTATGTAAATTTATCTCGTTAGAGCCCTAACTTACAGCCCTCTAAATTGATGCATTTTCGGTATTCCTAAGGAGTTTTTTTCATTAAAAATAATCTTAATCTTGCTATTGACCTTTGTGTAACAAAAACCTTTATATTCATTATTAATAAAAAGAATTTTCGGAAGATTCTAATTACGAAAACGAAAGAGGGTGGGTAGCTATTATGAAACGACAAACATTAATGCGAACACTGACTTTGTCTCAAGTTGTATTTTTAGGGATTGCATGGAATAACCCGATGGTATTCTTCAATACTTATGGAATCGCAACCGTCACTTCCCAAGGTGTCATCATGGGAGCGTATATCGTCGCCTTTCTTGCAATCCTGTTCACCGCATTTAGTTATGGAAAGATGGCAAAAGCATTTCCAATTGCCGGTTCTGCTTATACATTCACACAAAAATCAATTAATCCACAACTTGGGTTTCTTATCGGTTGGACAATCATGTTGGATTATATGTTAACACCAATGGTCACTTGTTTAATGTCTACTGTTTTTTTAAATGCCATGTTCCCTGGAGTCCCTCACGCCCTGTGGATTATCCTCTTAACTGCAACTATTGTAATACCTAGCATCTTGGGTGTTAAGTTCACTGCATCCACTGGTAAGATTTTTGTGATTGCACAAATCATATTTGTTTTCATCTTCTGGATTTTGACGATCAAAAGTTTATTGGCGGGTGCAGGAGCAGGTACGCTTTTCTCTATTCAGCCTTTGTTCAATGCAGAAGTTAAATTGCCTGTGATTTTGGCAGGAGCGTCCATTCTTTGTTTCAGTTTTCTTGGTTTTGACTCTCTTACTACGTTGTCTGAAGAAACAATCAATCCTGAAAAAACAATTCCTAGAGCGATTATCATCATGTTGTTGACAATCGGTGTCCTCTATATCGGATCAGCCTATTTGGCACAATTGGTTCACCCAAGTTTTGCATTTGAAAACACAGATTCTGCAGCTATGGAAGTTGTCTATTTGGTCGGCGGGAATTTGTTCAAATCTTTATTTGTTACCGCAGTAATTTTAGGGAATTTCTCATCTGGTGTGGCTTCGACTACAAGCGCATCCCGTGTGTTGTATGCAATGGGTCGAGATTCTGTACTGCCAAAAAAAATATTTGGGCATATCCATTCACGCTATAAAACACCGTCAACCGGAATTATTGTAATCGGGGTTATTTCATTACTCGGTATCGTGCTGACACTCGATCAAGTCATTAAGTTTATTAACTTTGGAGCACTTATTGCTTTCGCATCAGTAAACTTGTCTGTCATTGCTCATTATTTTATTCGGAATCGTAAACGGTCCTCTTTCACCGAATACATGCGTTATCTGGTTATGCCACTAATTGGAGCAGGATTTACGCTTTGGCTATGGTCTCACTTAGAGGTGGATGCATTGATTCTTGGAGGCATCTGGATGGCAATGGGCATTGGGTATTTAATTTATATGACAAAGTTTTTCAGACAGGGATTGCCTGAATTCAGTTTCGATAAGGAGATTATTCCTGAAAATGTTCTTTTAGAGGACATAAAAATGTAAAGGCTTACATGGAATGATTCTCGTGTTATTTTGCAGGTAGGATATGCAATTGAAAGGGGTGAGGTTATTCACGGCAAGGCTGAATTTCAAAAATGAAACAGCTTTATTCAAGGTTAAGAAACTCCTACCGCTTATTGTAATCTCTTGTTTTGTAGGAGAGGTTAAATGTGCATTTAAATAAAATAGGACTAATTAATTGGGAGGTTAGTAGAATGCTAAATTTAAAATTATTTATTAATGGTAAATTGTTTATTAATGGTAAATGGTCAGATTCTGTGAACGAGGAAAAACGTACTATTATCAACCCAGCAAATAACGAAGTGATTGCAGAGGTATCGAGAGCAAGTGTTGAAGAAACGAGGGATGCCATTGATGCAGCTCGTAATGCATTTGATTCAGGTATTTGGTCAGAGATGCCGGCTTCTGAAAGAGCATCCTATTTATTCAAAATTGCGGATAAACTGGAGGAGAATGCATCTGAGCTGAGTACACTTGAAATGTTGAATACAGGAAAGCCTCTTAGGGAAGCAGAGTTCGATATTGGGGATGCTGTCAGTTGTTTCCGATATTATGGCGGCCTCATCACTAAACCAAACGGTCAAACGTATTCCGTTGCCGACCCGGTACAGGGGCTGATTGTTCGTGAACCTGTAGGTGTATGTGGTCTAATTGCTCCTTGGAATTTCCCATTATTGACAGGAGCGTGGAAAATTGCGCCTGCGCTTGCAGCGGGAAATACAATTGTGTTCAAGCCATCGGAGTTAACACCAATTACGACTATTAAGCTCTTCGAAATTCTTGAAGAAGTAGGGATTCCGGCGGGCGTTGCGAATTTGGTAACCGGAGGAGGTTCGACTGTCGGTAATGAATTGGCTGAAAGCGATAAAGTCGATATGGTTTCATTTACTGGCAGTACAACAGTAGGTAGATCAATCATGCAAGCAGCGTCAGGAAATATTAAGAAAATTGCTCTCGAATTAGGTGGTAAGTCGCCGAATATCGTCTTCGCTGACGCAGATTTTGAAACAGCAGTCGACTATGCGCTTTTTGGAATATTTATGAACGCGGGTCAAGTATGTAATTCAGGATCGCGTTTGCTCCTTGAAGAAAGCATCCATGACAAGTTCGTTGAAAGCCTAATTAGTAAAGCGAAAAAAATACGTGTCGGTCGTGGTGATGATCCTGAGACTCAAATGGGTGCTCTTGTTGGTGAAGATCATATGAACACAGTGCTAAATTATATTCAAATCGGCATTGATGAAGGTGCGAATTTGGTTTGTGGCGGAAAACGGATTACAAGTGGAGGGCTTGATCGTGGTTATTTTGTCGAGCCGACAATATTTGTAGATACAACGCCTGACATGAAAATTGTCCAAGAGGAGATATTCGGCCCTGTGCTAGTTGTTCAAAAGTTCAAAGATGAAGCGGAGGCTATCAAGCTCGCGAATGATACGCCATACGGTCTTGCAGCTGGGGTATTCTCTCAAGATGGTGCTAAAGCTTTAAGGGTTATTAAAAAAGTTAGAGCAGGTATTACATCCATTAATGCATACAATCTTGCTTACAACGAAGCCCCATGGGGAGGATATAAGCAGAGCGGACTCGGTCGTGGATTAGGCACTTTCGGTTTGGATGAATTTTCGGAAGTGAAACAAATAAATATCAATTTAGAAGTCAGTCCAACTAATTGGTTTGAAGATTGACAAACAAAACAAAGAGAGTCATGTAAGAGTACTTCGTTTGCATTATGAATAATTGAAAGGGGAAATGTTTGATGGTATGGGATTTTAATTTTAACTTACCGACTTCTATTGAGTTTGGTAACGGGACAGTTAACAACGTTGGGAAAAGAGCGAAAGAACTAGGTGGTAAAAAGGCGCTAATCATTACTGATAAAGGGCTAGCACAAACGGGGATTTTAAAAAGGGTAACAGATTCATTGGAACAGGAAGGGATTCCTTTTCTTGTTTATGATGAAATTACACCGAATCCGAAAGACGTGGATTGTGTAAAAGCCTATGAACAATTCAAAGGCGAAAATATCGATTTGTTGTTAGGTCTTGGTGGTGGAAGTTCAATGGATACTGCTAAAGCAATCGGGGTACTTTTTACACATGAGGGGGAGCTTAAAGATCGCTATGGTTTCAATCTGTTGGAGCGCGATATTACACCTCTTATTTGTATCCCAACCACTTCAGGTACAGGTAGTGAGGTGACGACAGGGTCTGTTATCACAGATACGATTACTAAACAGAAAGAAGCTATACTTGATATTAAATTAGCTCCAAAATTGGCGATTGTGGACCCTGAATTGACGCTGTCTTTGCCTAAATCAATTACAGCTGCTACTGGAATGGATGCATTGACGCATGCAATCGAAGCTTATACAAGCAATATTGCTGAACCGATTTCTGATGCACTCAGTCTTTATGCGATTGAAATCATTGCTAAGTATCTTCCACTCGCTGTAGAGGATGGTAACAATTTAGAAGCAAGACAAAACATGCTTGTAGGAAGCTTGATTGCAGGTATGGCGTTTACGCACGCCGATCTAGGTGCGGTCCATGCAATGGCGGAACCGCTTGGAGGGCTGTATGACACACCACATGGAGTGGCAAATTCCATCTTCCTGCCTCATGTATTTGAATATAATATTTCGTCCAACCCGGAAAAACATGCGACAGTTGCGTTGAAACTTGGAGCAACCGCGGAAGGGAAAACGCAAGAGGAAATTGCCCAAGAAGGTGTTGTATTGTTGCATGAACTTGCAAGTGAAATTGGCATTCCGCAATTCCGAGATTTAGATAATGTTAACCCTGATGATTTTGATTTTCTTGCTGAAGGGGCATTTAATCATTTGTGTACAATTACAAATTCTCGTAAATTATCGAAAGATGACTACTTGAAATTGTTCCAAAAAACTTATGAGATGGAAATGAAACATTCATGTCAATAACCTCAGAATACGCTGTAGGGTTCAGACGCATTATACCTAGGCAAGATTGATTGATAGTAGGGGGGATAATGATGGTTAATCATGATGAGAAACAATTTTTGAATCTGCCATTTACAGGGATTTGTACGTTTGGAAAATATCCGATTTGCGCAGATTTGGACCAGCTGGATGCCGATGTAGCGGTCATAGGGGTGCCGAATGATATGGGCACCCAATGGAAATCGGGTGCAAGAATGGGACCGCGGGGAATTAGGGAGGGTTCGACGTTATACAGTTTCGGATTAGAAGGTGCTTATGACATTGAAAATGATATCATGTATCTCGGGCCAGATTGGAAAGTGGTGGATTGCGGCGATGTCGATATGGTTCATGGAGATCTCTTGCAATGTCACGAAAATACAGAAGAAGCGATCCGTAAAATTGTTTCGCAAGGAGCTATGCCAGTAGTTCTAGGGGGAGACCACTCTATCACGGCCGCGGTAGGAAAAGGACTGGAAGATTTAGGTCCATTTCATGTCATTCAAATTGATGCTCATCTAGATTGGGCGGATCACCGCTCAGGAATGCGATATGGCCATGGAAGCTGCATCCGTCGTTTATCAGAGATGGATCATGTACAGAAAATATTCCAATTAGGTATTCGTGGAATTAGCAGCAGTAAAAAAGAGGATGTTGATGCTGCAAGAGATTACGGTAGCGTGATCCTATCTCCACGCCAGATGAGAAAAATGGGAATTGAAGAAGTGCTGGAACAAATACCAGCTGGAGAAAAATATTATGTGACAATTGATATCGATGGACTAGATCCATCAATCGCTCCAGGGACTGGTACACCTTCCCCTGGTGGCCTTCTTTACGATGAAGTAAACGAAATACTGGAAGGGATTGCAAAAAGGGGAGAAGTGATTGGATTCGATTTAGTCGAAGTGGCGCCTCCTTATGATCCTACCGGCATAACAGGACAAGTAGCGGCTCGCATCATGCTGGATTTGCTCAGCTATGTCTTAAAAGAGAAAGAGAATAAAAAGTATGCAAAAAAAATGGTTGTTGAACTGAAATAAAGCGTTCAGAATTTTACTTGACAAATAGTCAGAAAAGATTGCATAGTTTGAATTATAGGTTCGCTGAAAAGTCAAACTGAAGATTCAATCAACTTGTAAAGGTATGCTAATTGACTTTTGGAGAAATTAAAGTAGGCGAGAAAATAATTCAGGATATTACGTATTACTAATTTTAACTTCTTTCAGTGGATGTCCAAACACCCACTGAAAGAAGTTAAAGGCTCTAGACGCAATTATGCCGAGGCATAATTGATGAAGATTGTAGAGTGTGTGGTAAGCTAATCGAACCTCAAATTATTAAAAATGGTAAGTTTTTCTATATTACTACTATAAAATTTTAGCAGTCTATAAATTTTTTAGGAGGTAAGCTGATTGAAAGAAAAACTGACTATCGGTGAAATGGCAAGGCTTCGAGGATTGACCTCGGAGACATTACGCCACTATGATCGGATTGACTTGTTCAAGCCACAATATGTCGATTCTCATTCCGGATATCGATACTACTCCATTTTTCAGTATGAAATTTTGGGTACCATTAAAGAACTAAGGCAACTTAGGATGACTACAGATGAGATCAAGGAGTATCTTAATGAACGCAATTTCAGTAAATCATTGGATATTATGAAAACCAAACATGAAGAACTTGTTTCAAATCTGAAAGAATTGAATGAGATGGAAGAAAATATAAGGGAAAAGATTGCCTATTTGGAACAGGTGGAAAGAGAAAATGAACTTCAGAAAGTCATTTTCCGTGAAATGAAAAGTAGGCGATTACTTACCTTGCATGAGAAAATCAATAATAACTTTGAACTTTGTTATGGTGTCTTGAATCTAGAGAATATGCTTACGGAGAAGACACCGATTCTTGCTACTAACAGACTTGGCATTATCATCGAAGAAACGAATCTTAAATTGGGACGTTTTGAAGAACCTTCCACTATTTTTATAGTGGCAAAAAATAAGGAAGATATTCCAAATACATATCAATTGAAGATTCCGGGGGGATTATTTGCATGTATCCGTTACAATGGAGAATTATTGTCGAGTCGTAGCGAAAGTTTAAGGAAAATACTTCATTATCTTAACAAAAACAGCTATGAGATTACTGGTGATGCATTACAAATCATGCATCTCGATATCACGATTACGGATAAACCGAATGAGATCACCTTTGAAATCCAAGTACCTGTCCGAAAACTGTGATTCATTTATTTGTGACATATTTCATGAACCATAATTATACCGAAAACCGTTGTAATTAACTCCATTATGATTGATTTATAGTCAAAATGGAGTTTTTTTTATTGTTAAAGCAGCTAAAGATTTTGAATTGAGATAACCTTCGTCTAGGCTAAGCGCTACATCCTCGAGATTACTTTGATCTCTCCGGCAGATGTCACGGAATCCGAAAAGACTTCCTTGTGCAAGTGCAAAGCCGAGTTCGGACGCAATTATGCTCGGTATAATTCTTAATATCAAATAAGGATTCGTTAGATCTTTAATGTTAGATAAGGATGGCAATATGTATTTTAGATATACGAGTGTCGCCTAAAAAGTAACCCCTATACGAGAAAATTCTCGTGCAGGGGTTTTTACTGGTTGTGCTTCTTGTTAGGTTTATTTGCGAGATTGGTACAGCACCTCAAGAGCATTTATGGTTGAATCACTACTATTGCTCTCGAAAGAATGTGTGTGTGTCTAGTAACGATTAGTCTGCCTGAACCTCTTCGACAGTTTGTTCAACCTCTGCACGTGACATTTTTTCACGACCATCCTGCATTGCTTTTAATGTTTTATGCGCAAGTGCTAGTGGGAGTCGACAGAATAATAGCACAGTACGTTTATTAATGTCTTTCATATAAAGATCAGCTTTCGCAAGATTCTCCTCCGCGTAAGCAAATAAATCCTCACGTGTCCAGCCATCTGGTACGAAACTCACACCGCGTTCATCCAAATCCTCATGCTGATTACGTAAAATATTTACTGCTTGGAGACCTCGACCATAGCCAATAGCTAAATCACGATCTGTTTGAATATCTGCACCCCACGCCCAAAGCTCGGACAGCATTGTCCCAACAAGCCCTGCCACGTAGTATGTATAATCATCTAAATCCTCTCGCGTATGGACTTGCCAGTTTGCTTTTGCCCATTTTGCCATTCCAAAAGCCATTTCACTAGTTGAAGCTTGGACAATTTTACGTGAGCCTTCAGGACAAAACGTTAGCCAATCAGCTAAACGAAGAGATACTTCAGGTAGCTGATCTACATATGGAGCTAATAATGCTTCGTACGCTTCAGCATTAAATGTATCTTTTAATAATTCGCTCGTCGCATTTAGTAAATTATATTTTACATCATTTGAAAGCTGTTCATGGTCTTCAATTTCATCTATAGCACGCATTGCTAAATATGCGGCTGCCACTGACAATTTTAAATCATTTTTTAAAAAAGTAATCGGTATATAAAAAGTGCGGCTCGTTTCCTTTAAAACTTGCATCGCTTCTTTATAAAGTCTTTTTTGATCTTTCACTTGTATTCCTCCGTTCAAATGGTCACACATCTATAGTATATCGTATCGTAAAAGTGCTGAAAGATAAAACAGATTGTTCAATTTTAAATCATATTATTTGAAAGTGGGTTAATAAAATAATGTGGTTTAATAGTAAACTATTTAAAACTATACTATTTTGATAGTGATATTTGTAAAGAGAGGGAGTCTTTTTGATGAAACGCTTAGTTAACAAGATTGCAATTATTACAGGTGGTGCATCAGGGATGGGCACAGCAATGGCAAAATTATTTGCGAAAGAAGGGGCTACAGTAATTGCCGCTGATATTAACGAAGGAAACCTAGCGAAAATCTCTGAGCTAGAAAATATTGAGGGAATGAAATTAGATGTTTCTTCGGATGACAACTGGGCAGAAGTAACGAAAGCGATTGCTGATAAATATGGCCGTATTGATATTTTAATTAATAATGCTGGCATTTCATCTGAAAAAGGTCCAGATCAAATTTCATGAGCGGGTTGGACAATTATTCATAATATCAATGCTTTCGGTCCATTCTTAGGCATTAAACATGCTTCACAATATATGAAAGAAGCTAGAAAAGGCTCAATTGTTAATACATCTTCCTATATAGTGATCATTGGTGCGGGCTTAAGTGCTTATACAGCATCTAAAGGCTCCTTACGTGCAATCGCTCGAGCAGCAGCTGCTGAATTAGGAGTTTACAATATCCGTGTAAATACCGTCTTCCCTGGTGTTATCGAAACACCAATGACTGCAAAATTGTCAGAAGCAAAAGAAACAATGGATATGTTAGTACGAGCTACACCAATGGGTAGACTTGGACAACCAGAAGAAGTTGCAAACGCTATTCTATTTCTAGCATCAGATGAAGCTTCTTATATTATATTACAGTGCAGAACTAGTGATTGATGGTGGTTATACAGCTCGCTAATTGATAGAGAAGTGAAAATGCTTTGAATGTTAGTGCATTTTCACTACTTTTGTTTTTTTAGTAGAATGATGTTAAAGTTATAAAAATGCGGCCACAATCGTATGAATAATAGAAAGATTTTGATATTTTTTGCGTTTTTTTCATGAAAGTTTGTTAAGTTATTGCACAATCATTTCAACAGCGTTAAAGTTTAGGAAGGGCAAATATGTAACTACACTTTTCGAGTAATTGCTGCTGACGCTACGCTTTCGCGCAGAAGACATTTGTAGCTGTCGATTTGCTTTCAGTAATAAATTACAACGTCGGATTTTGACACAATAACTCCTTGCAAAATCCGTGATATCTGTGGAGGCATGAACGTTATTCAACTGGCATCAAACGCCTTTTGAATAAAAGCAAAATCTAGTATATATCTCACCATCTGAAAATAGAGATTGTACGTAAAGTCAAAGGAGAATGGTATGCCAAAGGCTATAGGTATTGATGCAGGAGGCACATTGACAAAAGTTGCTTATTTAGATGAGCAGAATGAGCTTATTTTAATAACTTTCCCGTCAAATGACTTGCTGGCTGTTAAAAATTGGATTATTAATCATCCAGATATTGAGGATATTGGTGTTACGGGGGGACGTACAGAACAATTACTGGAAGTCATTAAAACAATGAAATCGATTCATTATATAGTAGAGTTTGAAGCTACATTGAAGGGCGTTCGATTTTTGTTGCATAAAGAAGGATACTTCTTTGAGCGAAGTATGATTACGAATATTGGTACTGGTACGTCGATTCATTATATGGAAGGTAATACGAATATTCGTGTTGGTGGGACAGGCGTTGGTGGTGGAACATTGATTGGATTGTCAGCGCTTACAACTGGAATTACTGATTATAATGAAATACGAGAACTGGCTTCTAACGGTAATCGAGAGGATATTGATTTACTGGTAAGGGATATTTATCAAGGAATGGATACACCTATTGATGGACATTTGACTGCCAGCAATTTTGGGAAAGTTGGTATTACAGAGTTTGTTAAACACCCAGCTGAAGATATTATTGCTACTGTACAAGGGCTTGTTGGTGAGGTTATTACTACACTTAGTATTCAATATGCTGAGGAAAAAAATGCTCAACATATCGTTTATATCGGCTCAACATTAAGCAATAATGATCATCTCACACGGGTGATTGCCAATTACACACGCACGAAAAAGCATACACCAATCTTTATTAATGACCACGGTTTTTCAGGTGCAGTTGGTGCATTACTAAATATAACTGAATACACGATTGTCTAATGGATAAAATGATGTACATTACTAATTATTATTGGTGATGTACATTTTTTTATGCCAGAAATGTTTACATCTCGTCTTATAACTGAAAGTAGTGGATGACATTTGTTAAGACAAGCGAAGCGTCTGCAACACGATGTTATCTGTTGACCCAAGCAGCTCATTGGAAGCCCTCAGGAAAGTGTCCAGTCTGAACGGAAATCAACCACATGCTATGGTGATGAGCCTATATCTCGTCATTCTTAGAAGTTATCCCCAAAGCATAATTCCTTCTATCCTGAGCACATTACCGTTAGGAGGTGAACAATCCGTGGGCAATCGAAATAACAAAAACAGTAAAAAAACGATGAATGTTAGAACACATAATCCTTTTGGTACCTACAAAAGCAAAGACCTCGATAAATCAAATAGTAATAACAATAACCCGAATGACAATCTAAATGAAGAATTCGCTGCAGAATTTGATGCAAAAGCGAAAAATAAAGATAATAAAACAAACCATGCGAAAGATCAGCAGTCCAATAAAAAGAAATAACCGAAATGTTGGAGGTGTCAATAATGGCTAAGAAAAGGAAAACAAGCTTCAAAAAGAAAAAGAAAGAAGATACACATAAAAGAAATGATCGTGAAGAATACTCCGCAGAATTTAATCAAGTGATTCATAATAATCCTCAACAACCAAAACAATAATGACGAAAACTGCTCCTTAAGTAGGTTGAGAATACTTCGGGAGCACTTATTATTTGTAGTTTTGGCGACTTTATGCAAAAAGAGTACGCGAGGTGGATGAACTTGCAAAAATTTTTTGTAACACTAGGAATTTTTCTTGTATTTCTTACCATGCTTTTACATGTACCAACAATTGCTTATGCTCAACAAGAAATACCTGCCCATGCTAAATGGGGAAAGGTAGCGATAAAAGAGGCACAGGCCAAATATCCTCAAGCTAAAATCCTAGATTATTTGCATGAGGGAAGCGTGGTTAATGAAGATTCAACTATTGAAAAATTTAAGCTTTGGCTAAAACAAAGTGACAAAGAATTCGGTCTGCAAGTAAGTATCACATATGTAACGAATACGAACAAAGTGGTAAATATTGAGCTTCAAGAAATCAATTCGTAAAAAAGAGGATGCCTAATCTGGAGGGCATCCTCTTTCTTTTAGCTTTCTAACTTCTGAATAAATTCTCGCATTAATCCAGGTAAGTCTGGCCATGCATGACCGCTAATTAAATTGCCATCTGTATGAAGATTAGCTTCAATATATGTTGCTCCTGCTACTTGAACTTCTGGCTTACAGGCAATGTAGGCTGTTAGCTCACGTCCTTTTAATACCTCAGGAATCGTTGCAAAAATTTGAGCTGCGTGACATACAGCAGCAATTGGTTTATTTGTCTCAAAGAAATGGCTCACTAATGCTGGGACATGCTCATTTAAACGAATGTATTCTGGCGCTCGCCCACCAGGAATGATGAGTCCGTCAAATTGTGCTGGATCTACATCTGCAAAGGATGAGTGAGCTTCTAAGCCATATGCTGTACGTTCGATGTATGTATCAACTCCATCGACAAAATCGTGCAATACAGTTTGTAATTTCTTTGCTGCCGGTGCTGCAATCGTCACATCATAGCCAGCCTCAAGACAACGATAATAAGGATAAAAAATTTCTAAAGCCTCAACAGCATCTCCTGCAAGAATTAATACCCTTTTCCCCATGATTCCATCTCCTTTTTATTGTAATCTAGTAGCTTAATTCGACACTTTCAAAAAATTTCCTTCTGATTTTTTTGAAAAGATGAAAGAAGTAGAGCGATCGCTGCTAGAAGTGAAAAAATCGCTGATGACCTCAAGAGAATCGCTGATAAAAGTATGAAAATCGCTGATAACCTCAAGAGAATCGCTGATAAAAGTATGAAAATCGCTGATGAATCACAAACGATGTACAAGGGAACTTCAATATAACTTCAAATAACTAGCTTTACAATGAAAAAAATGAAGCGTATAGTATTTGTTTAACTAGGTAAATAAATTTAGGAGGTCAATAAAAATGAATACTTTATTTCATGCTTTATTCCAAAAAAGTCGTTATTTAACGAATTCTTTAAATGAAGTACTGAAACAGCACAATTTATATAGCTCACAATGGACTATTTTATATTGCTTACATAAGCACGGACCAATGACATTAACACAAATCTGGAAGTATTTAAATGTTGAGGCACCAAGTATAACAAGAGCAATTACTCGACTTGAGTCTTTAGGATGGGTGCTGAGAATGGATGGTGAAGATAAGAGGGAAAAAATTGTTACCTTATCTTCATATGCAGAGGAACGATTGCCTACTATTACTAAAACCATTTTAGCTTTTGAAGAAGAAATGGTGGGGGCATTGACTGTCGAGGAACAGCAGCAATTTATGATTTTACTGAAAAAAATGAAAGGTTGATTACATGAAGCAAGAGGGGAATACAAAAATCTGGACGAAGCGGTTTATTAGTCTCTTTTTAACAAATATCTCGGTATTTTTTGTTTTCTATGGGTTGGTAACGACTTTGCCACTATATGCGATAGGTGAGCTGCACCAAACAGATAAGGAAGCTGGATTGTTACTGTCGGGATTTTTATTATCAGCTATTATCGTTCGTCCCTTTTCAGGTAAACTATTAGATGTTTTTGGGAAGAAAAAACTTTTGGTTATTTCGATTGCCGGCTATTTTTTATGTACGGTTTTATATTTATTCATTCATCCTTTTGGACTTTTACTAGGATTACGTTTTGTAAATGGGATTTTCTTTAGTTTTATTACAACTGCAGCTGGCTCTTTAGCGGCAGATATTGTGCCAGCAAACCGTAAAGGTACAGGTCTTGGTTATTTCACAATTTCTACTAACTTAGCAGTAGTAATTGGGCCATTTATCGGTTTACTGCTTATTCGATATAGTAGCTTCAATGTACTTTTTATTGTTATGAGTATTTGTATTTTAGCAGGGGGTATCCTAGCTGTAACGGTGAATACAGATGATTTACCTAAGCCTACACATCAAGGTAAATTGACTTTTAAATTTGATGATTTATTGGAACGTAAAGCACTTCCGGTAGCGACTATTGCTAGTTTAGTAGCTTTTTCATATGCGAGTGTTTTATCGTTTTTATCAGTGTACGCACAGCAGAAAGATCTAATGGCTGTAGCGAGTCTATTTTATGCAGTTTTTGCAGCAGCTATGCTTATTACACGCCCATATACAGGTAAGCTTTATGATACAAGAGGACCACAATTTGTTATTATTCCTGGAATTATTTCCTTTGCTATCGGACTTGTTATGCTCGCATTTGTCTCAGGTCCGGCATTATTTTTATTTTCAGCCATCTTTATTGGATTTGGCTACGGGGCAGTAACCACAAGCTTACAAGCATTAGCTGTTCAATCTACGGCCCATACTCGCAGTGGGTATGCAACTGCAACGTACTTTACGATGTTTGATATCGGGCTTGCTCTCGGTTCTTATATTTTAGGGATAGTGGCAGTCCAAGCGGGCTATGCTTCAGTTTATCTAACTGGTGCAGGTTTACTGGTCGCTGTCTTTATCATTTATTTAGTGCGTTTAGCAAAAATAAAAACAAAGAAAGTAGCGCATGTATAAGTAATAGCTTTTTAAAATTGAATAGAGGTATTTTTTTTGAAGGTCGTAACTTTTATAGTGCACTTCAATTTAAAAACAGTTGGGACAGAGTACCAACTGTTTTTTTTCGATTCCTATATACGACCATACCCAACAAAGTGCTGCTTCCAATAAGAGCTATTTAAATTAGCAATATTAACACCACTATTACTTGCATTAATCATTTGATTATTTCCAATATAAATACCAACATGTGAGATACCGGCTTTATATGTATTAGCGAAAAATACTAAATCACCTACTTTAGGTGTACTTACTTTTTTAGATGTATTGTAAAAACCAGCTGCTGTTTTACGAGCTGTCGAAATACCGGCATTGTTAAAAACGTAAGTGACATAACCTGAACAATCAAAACCTGTGCTCGGTTTACTTCCACCAAATGTATATTTTACACCTAAATGTTGTTTAGCAATTTGTACTATATTAGTTGTTGGTTTAGGTGTAGACACTGTCGGAGAATTAAGGTTCAACTTTTGTCCAACGTGAATTGTTGGAGAAGATAAGTTATTCCATTTCATCAATGATTGGTAAGAAACACCCTGTTGACTTGCAATCTTCCATAAAGAATCACCAGATTTTACAGTGTAACTTGCCGCTGATGCTGTCTCAATCGTTGAAAAAAGTACAGATGAACTTAATACCAATGTAGCTAATTTCATTCCCCATCGGTACTTTTTATTCTTTTTCATAATATGTATCCTCCTAAAAACGTTAAAGATTATTAACTTGGTATATAAATGATATTAACATTGTAATATTACAGTTATATGTCAACAAAATAACATTAAGGATACAATTTATACTGATCAAAATTATTGTTGAATACTTTTTTAATTACTCGTAAATTTAAGAAAACAGAGTTAAAAATAAAATATTGGGGGATAGTAAGTATCTGAACGAATTGAAGGGACTGTCACTTGTTGTAGGCAAGGGGCAGTCCCCATTAGATGGTTTAATTTTTTTCTTTTTGAATTGCATTACGTGCAAGTACATCTGCAGCTTTATTTTGCGTATCTGGAACCCATTTGATGAAAAATAAATCGAAGCTACGTGCAAGTGTAAGTGCCTGCTCAAGAAAAGGTTTAAATTCCTCATTTTTGACATATTCTTTTTCCATAGAGGCTACAACAATTTTTGAATCAGAGCGCACTGAAACAATGTTTGAAGAAAGTTTTTGTGCTTCCTCAAGGCCACGTACTAGGGCAGTGAACTCGGCAATATGGTTATTGGCTTGCCCTATATACTCACTGATCTGTATATGATGGCCTTCTCCTTTAATAAATATTCCAATACCACTAGGGCCAGGATTTCCTGCACTAGCAGCATCTATGTTTACTTCTAACATAAAATCCCTACTTTTTGTTTTAGATTTTACTTTCTTTAAGCGGGTGTCCAAACATCCGCTTAAAGAAGGTAAAGCCTCCGGCGGATGTCGTGGAAATCGGAAAGGAGTTCTTTGTGCAAACACAAAGCCGATTCCGGACGCAAATATGCCGAGGCATATTTAATTTTAATTGTACATCAATAGTGCTTTTTCACAATATCTTAATCACAGCCTTTGTTAATTAAGGAAAAACAAAATAGTTGCTTGATCAAATTGTTCACTTCATAATAGTAAGAAGTGAAATTTGGACGTGAAAGGAGCGAGAGTTCGAAATGGATAAAGTGACGGTTATGAAAGATATTGATGAACTGCATGATACGTATTGCGCTGATTGCTTAGTGATAAAGCAATTACGAAAAGAGCGTGGTAAGCCTGGAGCTCATCGCTTCTGTATTGAAGCTTGCTCAGTAGGAGAGCGACTACAGTTTCTCGGAGAAGAGCTCTTGAAGGTATATAGTAAATGACTCTGTAAAAGGATTTGTACAAAAGATAACATATTACAGAAATGTGCTTCATCACCAAAAGTTGTAGATGACATTTTTTAAGACGTATGCTTGATCTTCGTTCCGGCTAGACGCCTCCAGTCGGAACGGAAATCAACCATACGTTATGGTGATGATCCAGAAATATCTTATCCACTTTGGCGAAGTAACCATAAGTATTAAATGGATTATGTTAATATAGAATACAGTATAATGATAAGTTGTATATTTGCTTAAAAAAATTCATATTTACTAAATTCAATGCATAAATAACAATATGTTCGGAAATAATAAAGTTGGTTGGTTACCATAGAAAAGCTACTTTGTTGTTGGTTATACTGATGACAAAAGTAGCTTTTTTCTATTTATCCCACATTAATGGGCAGTAATTTATCTGTACCGAAAGCGAAGAGTCCAGGTACAAAACCCTCACCTCAAAAATCACTGAAAGCAAAGATTTCCCTTTATATATAAATGCGCCGCACACTCTAAGATAGACTTAGGGCGTGAGGCGCCATTTTATTTTTAGGAATTATTTAGTTGTAGCATAGTTACTTAAGTCTTGATAATATTTTGTCAAAGAGGAAGCAGAAATATCGAACGTTGCCGCAATTTCTTTTACAGTCAATGACAACGACTCGAATAGCTCTTTTTCCTGACCATATCGAATCGCGCCAGCAGCAATAGCAGCCTCTTTACGCGCAGATGGTTGTCCTTCAATTAAATAGTCCTCTAAAAGCTCTAACATAGGAGCTGTTTCTCGATCATTTTGCTCAAGGAATTCTTTTACTTGTGTAAGTACATTGCTCTCAAAGTTAGAGAATTCCTCGCCTTTATAACCATTTGACACAAGTAATTCCCAGAAGGATAAATGCTCTTCTTTTAAGAATGCTCCAACGTTCTTCTCTGAAGCATCAAAATTTTTCTTGAATTGTTCAAATACCTTTGCATGGTCTTCTGGGAAGAAGATCAGCGTTGAAACAGCTAAATAATGCTCTGATTTTTTTGAACCATCTGGTAAGATGAATGCAAAGACATGCATACCTTCAGGGATAGGTTTGTCATTTTCACGACGAATATAAATTTCTTCATTTGTTAATACATGTGTAGCCTTAAAATATTTTTCTTCTACAACTGACACGGAACCAATAAATAGGTGAGGTTGTGACCAGCCTTCTAACACTTTTACTGTAGAAGGTCTTACCGTTTTTTTCTTCGTTTTCTTTAAGTAACCTTTCCAAATAGATGGCTCTTGATGGAAGAAGAAGTCGTCTAACGCGATCGCCTCAATTAGCTCTCTTTGTAGTAAACTCTCTAATTTAGGTTGCCATGTACCTACATGCTCTATATAGGCACGAACATCTTTGCGTTCTGGATATTCTAGGTAAAAAGTTTGTAGTACACGCTCTAATTCTTCAATTGCTACAGCTTCTACTGTAACCTGCTGTTTACCTTCACAACATTTTTTATATTTTTTGCCGCTACCGCATAGGCATGGATCATTACGTTTTACCATAATTAGAAACACTTCCTTTGAAAATTGTTTGTCGAATTTTGCTAAATAAATTGCGTACTCTTAATAATAACGGTACATTTGTATGAAGAAAAATGATTATCTATTTAGAAATGTCAAAAAAAAGTAGAGGGACGCCCTGATTCTAGTATATGTACGTAATTTCCTGCTTAGAACTAAAAAAGAGAAAACCATCCACGCCTTAAAAGCGTTGGATGGTCCTTGTTAAGTAAAATAGGGGTGATTATCCTTTGATAGTTTCCATTCCCATTGTTAATCGTTCAAGCTCATCAATGAGGTGACCGATATAAGAAATCGTATCTCGAAGCGGCTGCTCTGTTGTAATATCAACACCTGCCATTTGAGCTAACTCTACAGGTGATTTCGTACCACCAGACTGAAGGACAGTTAACCATTCATCTACGGCCGTACTACCTTCTTTTAATATGCGCTTAGATACTTGCGTTGAAATTGTTAAGCCAGCGCTATATGTGTAAGGGTAAAGGCCCATATAATAGTGAGGCTGACGCATCCAAGTAAGCTCTGCGCCTTCAGAAATATCGATAGTATCGCCCCAGAATTCTTCTAGGACAGAACGTTTTAATTGATTTAAAACTGTAGCATTAACAGCTTCACCAGCGTCAATTAATTCATATACTTTTCGTTGATATGCTGCCTCTAGTAAGTGTGTGACGAAATTATGATAATATGTTTTGGACACAATGTTTGAAATAACCCAACGTTTGAAGCGAGGATCATCGTTATGTGTCAATAAATAATTGGCAAGAAGCATTTCATTCATTGTTGATGGTGCCTCGATAAAGTATAACGAGGGACGACTATTAAAATAAGATTGATGGGCATGCGCATTCGCAAAATGACCTGCATGTCCTAGCTCATGGATAAGTGTGAATACCTCATTCATACGTTCATTCCATGACATTAAAATAAATGGATGACTACCATACGGACTCGAACAAAATGCACCTGTTGATTTTCCTTTATTTGGTGCATAATCAATCCATCGCTCGTTAAACGCCTTCTCAATCAAGTTCTTATAATCCTCGCCCATAACTGCTAATGCTTTTTCAACATAACCCTTTGCTTCAGCCATTGTTATTTTCGGATCATAATCTGGATCAAGTGCTATTTTTAAGTCAGCAAATGTCATTTTCTCGATGCCATTCGCTTGTTGTATCAGCTTTGCGTAACGGCGCATATGAGGCGCAAGTTCCTTTGTAATAAGATCTATTTGACGATTATAAAGGGATCGATCAACATCCTGATCAAACAGCAAATAGTCAATGACAGAGTCAAAGCCCCGTAAATCTGCCATTGTTTTTTCCTGTTGAATATGTGTGTTATAAATTTTGGCAGTTGTGTGCTGATAATCGCGTAATTTACTAGAAAATGCCTCAAATGCAGCACGGCGTACATTTGTATTAGCCTCAAACTCCCAGTTGTTTTCGTATAATACAAAGCTCAGTGGATGCTTTTCACCATTTGCTTCAAATTGTCCAAAATGCATATCAACTAGCTTTGTCGTATTATATGTTTCATAAGGCGCTTTAAAAGTTGAACTAAATGCTGCTAATGCTTTTTCCACTTCAGGGTTTAGCTGATAAGGCTTTTGCTTTAACAATTCCTCTAAGTAAATTTTGTAAATAGGACTTAACTCAGTGGCTTCTTGTAAAATTGCCTCGTCTAGTGCTAGTAATTCACTGCGTACGAAAGAAAAGGCACTACTTATTTTACCCACTGCAGTACTGTATTTTGCAGAACGCATTTGAGCTACGTCATCTGTACGATCTGCTTGAATATTTAAATTTGCATAAGTGCCAATAGGAACAATGCTTTTTTGTAATGCTTCAAAAGCTGTTAAAACTTCAATTACTTTTTGTGCATCTGTAATTGTACCTTGATACTTGCGTTCAAAGTTTAGAGCATCCTCTACAAGCTGAGCTAAAACAGGTTCAAAATCCCCATCATTTTCAAATAAATCTTTTAAATTCCATGTCTCTTCTACTGGTACATCTTTTCGTAATGGTAAAACTTCCACTAATTAACACCCCTTTTAATGTAAGTGACTTCATTATAACGAAACTATTTCGGAAAGTGAAATAATTATAGTGAATAGTTTTAATATTTTTAAAAATTAAATGATAATGTAGAAACTTATGTTCGTGTTCGCTATAATGGATTTAAAGAAAGGGGGAATGAAGTTATAATGCAGTTAGTTTTGGAGAAACCAGATGTGTATAAGTTAAGTCACGTGAATCAAGATAATTTATGGAAGAAGTTAATTGCGGATTTGTTTGAAGATTTTTTGTTGTTTTTTTTGCCAGAGTTACACTTAGAGGTAGATTTTTCGAAGCAAGTAGAATTTTTGCAACAGGAGCTTTTCAAAGAAATTATTGAGCATCGTCAAGGGCGCAAAATAGCTGATCAAATTGCGAAGGTTCATTTAAAAAATGGGAAAGAGCAATGGATTCTTGTCCATACGGAAATACAAGCTGGAGATGAAGTGCATTTTGCGAAGCATATGTTTGAGTATTTCTATCGTATTAGGGATCGATATGGTAAGAAGATTGTGGCTATTGCTATTTTTACGGATAAGAGTACAAAAAGCACGAACCGGTATTATGAAAAGTATTATGGTACAGAAATAACGTATACTTTTAATAAATTTGTTGTTTCAGATTTTGATGAAGAAGAATTGGAAAAATCACCTAAGCTTTTTAGTAAGGCGTTGCTAGCTTCAATTTATATGAATCGTACTAAAAATAAATTTAGCTTACGTAGTGCATATAAAAGAGCCCTCTTAAGAGAAGTGTGGTTATTAAATAATATTGAACGAACAGAAATAAGAGCGCTACTTTATTTTATTGATTACTTAATGAAGCTGCCAAAACCTATGTCTGAGCAGCTTGTAAAAGATGTTAAAGCTGAGATTAGAGAGGAGGAAGAAATTTTGCGTTTATATAAAGAGGATTTACCACCTACGCTTGTTGGAGTTTTAGAATTAGAGAGACAGGAAGGCTTTGAACAAGGTATTGAACAAGGTATTGAACAAGGTATTAAACAAATAATTATTGGTTTGATTGAAAAAGGTGCTGAGGATGAGTGGATTGCTGAAGTTGCAAAGCTTCCAGTAACAAGGATAAAGGAAATTCGCGTGGAACTTAAATAGATTAATTGTTTTTTAGTGTCAATTTTCAAATGTGTTGGTTTGGAAAATATAAGTTTTTCATTGGAGGATACAAGGATTTTTTGTTGATAATTTTCTTTTGTGTGCCCATTCATAAAAGCTGAGATTAGAGGGGAGGAAGAAATGTTGCATCAATAGAAGGTTTACCACCGACACTTGCAGGAGTATTGGAATTAGTAAGGCAGGAAGTCTTCGAGCGAGGCTTCAAGCAAGGTTTCGAGCAAGGCTTTAAGCAAGGATTTGAACAAGGATTTGAACAAGCCATGAAACAAGTAATCACTGGTTTAATAGAAAAAGGTGCTGAGGATGAGTGGATTGCTGACGTTGCAAAGCTTCCAGTGACAAAGATAAGAGAAATTCGTATAGAACTTAAATAGTCTAATAGTGTAGAAAGAAAACATGACCATTTCTTATTAGGTTTGTTGTAAGTTTTCTAGCTTCCTAATGATGAAATCTTTTTGTGTGAGATTGTTGTGGAATTGCCTTTAACCTCCCGTTGTAAGGCAAATCCTCTTGCGGGAAAAGCGAGTAATATGTAGTGGAAGATGTTTTGTTTTTTTATGATAAATGATCTTTGAAATTTATTTGTGTCAATGGGAAAAATGTGCGTATAGCTAATACACTTTGTTACACATACTAATGGATACAATTGGCCATTGGAGGAGAAATGATGACACAAAACTTAAACAAACAATTGAATAAACTTGTCGCTACATGCTCGGTACTTTATACAAAATTGCACAATTATCATTGGTATGTAACAGGTAGCGCCTTCTTTACACTACATGCCAAATTTGAAGAATTATATAATGAAACAACATTGAATCTAGATGAAATTGCAGAGCGCATTCTTTCGAAAGATGGAAGGCCTGTAGCGACTTTAAAAGAGCATCTTGAACTATCATATGTTGAGGAAGCGTCAGGAAATGAGACGACAGAGGAAATGGTAGCTATAACCATTTCAGATTTCCAAATGCTAATGAAATCATTAAACTCAACAATGGAGCTAGCCGCTGAAGAAGGAGACGACCGTACAGAGGATTTACTTAATGCTATGTATCAGTCCCTTGAAAAGCATACGTGGATGTTAAAAGCCTTCCTAGGTCGCTAATAACCAAAATATTAATATCAAAAGAAGCAATGGGCATCTTGAGTAAGTACTCATTGTTTCTTTTTTTTTGCATTTAATAAAGACTCTATATCATTATTACAAAACGACAACAAATATCTCGACAATATAACGAATGTTACAGTCCGTTAAAGAATGAAAAAAACGGTTATATTTTTAGGATATGTAGGGTAAATACCTAGTAAGCCATACAAATTAGGAGGAATTGAACATGATGAATGAACAAAACTCACAAATTGAAGTGGCCCATACAAGGGATGAGATGCTTCATATTTTAGAAAGTATGCGATTAGAAGCATATCAAATAGAGGACATTCACATTATTGCAAAGGATCCAAGCAAATTAGAGGATGTAAAATGGGATTCTGACGTTAAAACACATGAGGTAGGGAATTGGATGGATCAATTAAAATCATGGTTTACCGGTGAATCAGCTGTAACAGAAGGATTAAAGCGATTTGATCTTACTGAGGGACAAACAGCATACTATGCTCAACTAGTAGAACTGGGTGCTATCGTATTATTTACTGAGTGTGAGGATTTAACTGAGTCTATGAAGACTTAAACTATTTCGAAAGATAATCAGTATCGTCTGATCCGCGTAGTCCACGTGTAACTGTGTCAGAATCTACTCTTGAAAGTGCAGAAATCCTTAAGATTACGAGGAGCGTTTAAAGGCTGGAGCATATGAATGAGGCTGAACGAATTCGAAGATATCTATAAGAACAAAAAAACAGAGTGAATGCACATGCATCACTCTGTTTTTTTGTTTTGGATGGATTCAAGATTAATGAATAGCTTTTTCATGTTCTTGTTTTTTAATAAATCGTAATACATGAATATGCTCTAATTGAGCAACAAGGTTACCAATCAGAATAAAGCTACCACCAATTATTAATTTTATCGTTATTCCTTCACCGATAAACATCATAGCAAACATAGCTGCGAAAATTGGCTCTAAAGAAAAAATGAGTCCTGTATGTGTAGCAGAAGTATACTGTTGTGCAACAGCTTGCCCTACGAAGCAAAATGCACTACAAATGACACCGAGTCCTATAATGGCAATCCATGAAGTCGTTGTATTTGGAAGTGTTGGTGTTTCAAAAATTAATGTTAATATAAGTGCATAAAGTCCAGCAAAACCAAGTTGGTATACGCCATAGGAAATTGATTCAACACTTCGTGTAAATGTACTATTTAATAATAAGTAAATCGAATAACATAGTGCAGCGATAGCTATTAAAATATCCCCTTTTTGGAAGGAAAGTGAGCCTTGAGCAGTTAAAACAGTAATTCCGATCATTGTGCAAACAATCGCAAAACTAACTGCTCTTGAAGGTAATTTTTTTTCAATAAAACTACTGAAAATAGGTACTAAGACAACTGTTAGACTTAAAATAAATCCAGCATTTGATACAGAAGTTGTTTCTAATCCGAATAAGCTGAGAGCGAACACAATGAATAATAGAAACCCTTGAATAGCTGCATATTTTAATGTTTTAGCATCGACTTTCATCATGCGTTTATAAAAGATAATACCTGCTGCGAAGAATGCGATGATACAACGTAAAGCCACCACATTATAAACTGCCAATGTTTCAAGTCCCATTACCATAAAGGTATAAGATAATCCCCAAAACATTGTTACAATAACCATCAATAAATTTGCTTTTCCTTGGATACCCATTATGCTCACCTACAATCTGTGTACTAAAACAGTTTTCATATAAAAATTACTATATATCTTGTATTGTGATTAGTAAAACGAATGTTTATAATGATTAGTATTAAAAAAATTCATGTATGCAGAGGGAAAAGGCAATGAGTTTAGTGAAATATGAGATTTTGAATAAAGTGGCTGAGGTAGCAAGCTTTACAAAAGCAGCAGATGCTTTAGGTTTAACTCAATCTGCTGTAAGTCATGCTGTTTCCAGCTTAGAAAAGGAATTCGGCTTTGCGCTCATTCATAGAAGTCGAGCGGGTGTCACGTTAACAAGTGAAGGGGATGCAATGCTAAGGGCGATGAGGCATGTCCTTGATGCAGAGGAACTATTACAACAAGAAGCTGCACACATACTTGGTGTTACTCGTGGAAAAGTACGAATTGGCGTAATTTCAAGCATTTCCTCAAACTGGATGCCAGAAATTGTCCGTATTATGGACAATCAATTTCCTGGCATACAAGTTGAATTGCGAGAGGGAGACTATTATGAGATTGAACAATGGCTACTGAGTGGAGAGGTGGATGCTGGGTTTTTAAATGGTCAAAAGTCGGGGCAATTTCAGTATATTGAACTCCAGCAGGATCCATTGCTGTGTATTGTCTCCGATAAAAGTCCGCTTTATGATAAAGCGGAAATTGATATAGTGGAACTAGAGGACATGCCATTTATCATGACTTCATATAAAGGGACAAATGATGTAAAAGTACTTTTAGAGCAATATCATGTGAAGCCAAATATTCGTTTTGAACTATCGGAAGAGGTAGGGATAATATCGATGATTTCTCACCAACTTGGCATTAGTATTTTACCGAAATTAGTTACGAATAACTTACCTCCTACGTTAAAAGCCATTCCTTTAAAACAAGGTGGTTATCGTACAATTGGAATAGCTATGAAACATCAGGCATCACCTGTTACCAAAAAATTTGCGGAAATATTAAGTTCCTGGTTAAAAGAACAAAATAAGTTCGAGTAAACGCTTAGAGGAGATCGACATGCTCTATAAAAACAACATTGAACCTTTACATAGCATTACGTAAAATAGTATTTGTATATTTATCTTCATTCAGCAGATGAATGCAATTTTAATTACTTTTTCAGGGGGTGTCCAAACACCTACTGAAATAGGGGATCTCAGTCTAAGAACGCCACGTCCTGTGGCAATTTATCTGCGCGAAAGCGAAGCGTCAGCGGCAAATGTTTTCTGTAGCGAACGCGAAGCAACAGCTACAATTACGCCAAGGCGAAATTGATTAGAAAAAAGGTGATTGTATGGGGACATTACGAGGTAAGACCGTACTCATTACAAGTGGGGGAACACTTGAAAAATGGGATCGTGTGCGTGGACATACGAATTTATCAAAAGGATCGATGGGCTGTTATTTAGCTGAGGCGGCACTAGAGGCTGGGGCAAACGTATTGTATATGCATGGTTATTTCGCACAGCTACCGACGAATAAAGATAAAATGCGTACCATTCGATTTGAAGGTATTGAAGATTTAGGCGAGAAAGTTCGACATGCTGTTCAGGAAGAACAGGTGGATATCGTTGTAATGGCTGCTGCTGGTTCTGATTGGCTCATTGACAAAGTATATGACCAATCAGGGAATTTAATGGAGGAAGCAGGTAAAATGCCTTCTGACGAGCCACCTATCATTCACTTTAAAAAAGCGCCTAAAATATTAGGGCAAATAAAAAAGTGGCAGCCGAATGTTACTTTAGTGGGCTTTAAACTCGAGGCGACAGATGATGAGGAGTTTTTACTGTCCCGCGCACGTCTAAGGATGGAATCGGCGAACGCTCAATTTATGGTAGCAAATAGCTCGCAGTCATTATATGGTGGAGATGAGCCACATTGGATTGTACCTGCTGAAGGCGAACCACTAAAGGTTATGGGCAAGCAAGATACAGCAAAAGCATTAATGGATTTATTACAAAATAAATAGAGCGAAAACTGTGTAGAGGCAATAAATCTGCACAGTTTTTTTGTTTTATAAAATGATTTAGTAGGTGTTTGATTAACCATTTTTATTCACTCATTAGAAGGCTTTGATTTCCGCTACGGGCTACTCGCTTTGCCGCTGACGCTTCGCTTTCGCGCAGATAAAACATTTGCCGCTGACGCTTCGCTTTCGCGCAGATAAAACATTTGCCGCTGACGCTTCGCTTTCGCGCAGAGCAAGGCTTCCTGCGGGCGAGCGTCGAGCCGCTTCCTTCGCTTTGTTGCTGTCGCTTCGCTTTCGCACAGAAAACATTCGCTTCGTGCAGGGTCTCGTCTGTCTCGCTTTCCCGCAGGAGTCGAGTAGCCCTACACTACAATCAATTAAAATGGAAATTCATTGGCATTATAGCAACAAAAAAATACTTTTTATCGCTCAATAATAAAGCTATTTTTTCCTAATCAACACGCCTGATGATTTAGATTATTAATCACTAAACGGTAGGCAAAAAATGGAGGGGGCATACATTATGATTTTTGAAAATGCATATGATTCAGTATTAAGTGATGTTGAAACATAGTTCTCGAATAATGCTCTTCATTGAGTTCACATCCTTCTAATAAAAAACTTAAGTAATTCAATACTATCCATTGGCATAAATGAATACTAAAATGTTCAAAATACTCCTTTTTACTTAATTACAAAGTATTCAGCTAGGATTTATAATATTTATATTGACAATAGGTTTTCTGAATTATAAAATTCTTTCTAAGAAACGTAATACTCTTATCGAGAGAGGTGAAGGGACTTGGTCCAGCCTCGGCAACTGTTAGTGTAGGTGCCAAATCCAACAGGGCAATCTGATTGGGGGCATAAAACGATTGATGCGTTGGCCTCTTATGAACAAAAAGTATGAAAAAAAGAAGGGGGGATCGGATGACTCAACAGGTAAAGATCGATGACAAAAAGCTAGAGGCAATTGCAAAGGCAATTCAAAATTTAGAATTTGGAGAAGTGCACATTACGATTCAAGATGGTGTCATTGTTCAAATTAACAGACTTGAAAAACAGAGATTCCCACAGAAAAAGTAAACAGTGTGATGACTGTTGCCTAGATATTTGAAAGCCACAAAGAAAGCAGGATTGTTCTCTCCTCTTATTTGTGGCTTTAATTTGTAGTTAGTTAAAGGAGTTGGTTAAGGATATAGGTCCTGTTGAGCGGTATTTCGTTAAAAATGAATATACAACTTTTTAAATAGCCACTTAATAAAAAATATCTAGGCTAATAGAGTTTCATAAATTTGAGTATGGCTAAATAGTCGGCAATTTTATATGATACAAAAAAACAGGATGGATTACGATGAATCATCCTGTTTTTCTTGTATGCTACTTGCTTATGAAGATAGTGTCCTAGTCATAAAAGCTTTTAGGGATTTCACCAATATGTCTACGATGATAGAGTAAAGGCTCCTTTTGTGCATTATCAATTTCTAGGACTTGCCCAATAAATATCGTATGGTCTCCTGCATCGATTTGTTGAAATGTTGTGCATTGTAAAGTGGCTACAGTATCGTGTAAAATCGGTAGACCGTGAACAGAAGTTGACCACTTTGCCTGAGCAAAACGATCTGGGATTTTACTTGAGAATAGTGAACATAAATGTTCTTGATTGCTCGCTAAAATATTCACAGCAAACTTTTCGGCTGCTGTAAAATATGGATGAAGCTGTGATTTTTTATCGAGCGACCATAAAATAAGGAGTGGATCTATGGAAACTGACGCAAAGGAATTGACAGTTAAGCCAATAGGTTCATCAGTGTCATTACAAGCTGTGACAACCGTGACGCCTGTTGGATAATTACCTAATGCAAGTTTAAAAGCAGCTACTTTGTCTGTCATTCTAATCACCTCTTGTTATTTTATGCGAATATACCATTGATTGATGGAAATGAAAAACTTTTTTTGATTAACCATCTGCATAGAAATTATTTTGTTGCCGAGCATCGCTGTTTAATAATTGTAATATTCCTAATTTCATTTTAAACCAACAAAACTAACAGGTAAAGTATATAATGGAGGGTAAAAAGGGGGTTTAGTCAATGACTTTATATTTTGACCATCTGGTTCACCAAGTTCAATCACCAGAGAATACAAAGATTTTCTTAAACAAACGCAATATCCATACAATTAACGGTGGTCAACATACAATGTGGGGGACATATAATACGTTAAGCTACTTTGGATTAAACTATATTGAACAAATAGCAATCTATGATCGTAATTTATTTGAAAATGCAGCGAATTTACCTTATTCCCTACACTATACGTTTAAGCGTGCGAATGAGCGCTATGGCTTTTCACGAATTGCATTACGTACGAAAAATATTGAAGAAGAAGGACAACGTTTGCGTGCACTTGGTTTTGAAGTGTATGGTCCTGATGCTTGTAGTCGAACTAGACCAGATGGCTCCGTGGTAGAATGGAAGCTATTGCATTTTGGGAAGCCTGGGCAGGCAATTGATTTTCCATTTTTGATTGAGTGGGCTGATGAAGATAAGGAACGTGTTGCACAATTAAAAGCAAGTGGAGCCATTGATACGAAACAATCGATTACGATGGAATCCGTGCAATTTTATGTAGAAGATGTGAAAGCTACCGTAAAGTTATGGCAGGAAATATTTCAATTACCAGAGCCTGAGCAACATGCACAATTTATTTCCTTACAATTACCGAATATTCGCCTAGATTTTTATGAAGAAGTCGCTGCAGCTACTATGACGCTTGGTCATTTACATGAAGGACCATTTGGGGTGACATTTAAAGATACTGATAGAACGAAGGAAACGCTAGTTTTTCCAGCTGCTTTTTATTGGATCAATCGTTGACGCTTGCGTATAGAAGACGAAGCAGTACTAATAAAAATAAAAGCATTTGAAAAAGGAGCCGTTCATCTATCGAACAGCTCCTTTGTTACTTATAATTTCATAACATTTGACGCCTGTGGTCCGCGATTGCCTTCTACTACATCAAATGATACCTTTTGACCTTCTTCAAGTGTACGGAAGCCTTCCTCTTGGATGCCCGTAAAATGTACAAATACATCTTCTCCATCATCACATTCAATAAAGCCATAACCTTTTTCGCTATTGAACCATTTTACGATTCCTTGTTGCATAAGCATTCGCCTCCAATGCGCTTGAATGTAGTACTAAATCAATTAAGTCGTGACATAACCTGCGAAAATGTGAAAAAATGCATTTTCACTTAGAACATACATGAATTGAGCTAAGTTGTCAATTGATTGTCGAAATGCTTGGATAACTAATTATGATTTCTTACACAAAAAAGTCTATAATGGAATTTAACAACATAGAAAGTAGGGTGTCAAATGACAACGAAAAATCAACCTTTAACAGATCTAGAAATCGCTAGTCAAGCAGTTATGATGCCTATTACAGAAATAGCGAAAGCTGCAGGTATTTCAGAGGATGCACTTGAACAGTATGGTCGCTACAAAGCAAAAATTGATCCATTAAAAATAACAACTCACGGTGAGGACGCAAAGGTTGTACTAGTAACTGCCATTAGTCCAACTCCAGCAGGTGAAGGGAAATCAACCGTAACAGTTGGACTTGCTGACGCACTTCATCAATTGAATAAAAATGTTGTTGTTGCTTTACGTGAGCCGTCACTCGGCCCTGTAATGGGTGTAAAAGGTGGCGCAACAGGTGGCGGATATGCACAAGTTGTACCTATGGAAGATATTAATTTGCATTTCACGGGCGATCTTCACGCTATTTCGACAGCGAATAACGCATTATCTGCTTTTATTGATAATCATATTCACCAAGGAAATGCTTTAAACATTGATCCTCGTCGTATTATTTGGAAGCGTGTAATGGATTTAAATGATCGTGCCCTTCGTAAAGTAGTTGTGGGTCTAGGCGGTCCAGTGCAAGGGATGCCACGTGAAGACGGCTTCGATATTACTGTTGCATCAGAAATTATGGCTGTCTTCTGTTTAGCGACAAGCATTGAAGATTTACGCGAGCGCATAGCTAGCATCGTCATCGGTTACACATTTGAGCGTGAGCCTGTCTTTGTGCGTGATTTACAAGTAGAAGGTGCTCTAACATTATTATTAAAAGATGCCTTCAAGCCTAACTTAGTACAAACATTAGAAGGAACACCTGCCATTATTCATGGTGGTCCATTTGCCAATATTGCCCACGGCTGTAATTCGATTATGGCGACACAAACAGCTCGTAAGCTAGCTGATATTGTTGTGACAGAAGCGGGCTTCGGCTCAGATTTAGGTGCTGAAAAGTTCATGAACATTAAAGCACGTAAAGCAGGCTTCAAGCCAAGTGCCGTTGTCGTTGTAGCAACGATTCGTGCATTAAAAATGCATGGTGGTGTACCGAAAACAGCGCTTGTTGGTGAAAATGTTGAAGCACTTTTACAAGGAATTGAAAATTTAGCTAAACACGTCGAGACGGTTCGTACATTTGGCGTTGAACCGATTATCGCGTTAAATCGTTTTATTACGGACACAGAGGCTGAGTTAGAAGCGGTTCTTAACTGGTGTCAAGAAAATCATGTTCGTATTGCTCGTACAAATGTTTGGGAAGAGGGCGGAAAAGGTGGTCTAGCTCTAGCAGAACAAGTGTTAGCTGTACTTGAGGAGGAAAATAATTTCTCACCTTTATATAATGTAACAGAATCTATTGAGGAAAAAGTACGTACTATCGTGCAAAAAGTATATGGTGGGAAAGACGTTCAATTTACCGACCAAGCGAAAAAACAAATCGCCCAAATTGAAAAATTCGGCTGGGATTCAATGCCGATCTGTATGGCAAAAACACAATACTCTTTATCCGACCAACCAAGTTTACTCGGTCGTCCAGAAGGCTTTACAATCACCATTCGTGAAGTAATCCCTAAGTTAGGTGCGGGCTTCTTAGTTTGCTTAACAGGGGATATTATGACAATGCCGGGATTACCAAAGGCACCTGCAGCATTGCGTATGGATGTTGATAGTGAAGGACATGCGGTAGGATTGTTCTAAATAGGATTTGTATTTATGATTAGTAGAAAATATTAAATGTACAGAAGCTGCTCTTATAAGTTATAAAGAGCAGCTTTTTTTATGAATGTACTATTGATAAAATAAAATTTGTTTTTGTACTAGACAAGTATGATTTTTTATTATATATTATATGTAATAAAATTATTTACAAGAAAAACAAAGAATTCACATATTACAAAGAGTAATCGTGTTTTGTTAGATACTTTTTGTAATATGTGAATTTTTTTCTTATAAAATGGTTTTATTTAATACGATTAATGGAGGTCATTTAAATGACACAAGGTACAGTAAAATGGTTTAACTCAGAAAAAGGTTTTGGATTCATCGAAGTAGAAGGCGGAAACGACGTATTCGCTCACTTCTCAGCTATCCAAGGTGACGGTTTCAAAACACTTGAAGAAGGCCAAAAAGTTGAATTCTCAGTAGAAGAAGGCCCACGTGGACCACAAGCTACAAACATCGTTAAACTTTAATTTTTAATAATGTAATCATAAGAAAGAGGTATCCTTTCAGTAGAATACCTTCTCAAAAGTCGACAAAGTTGTTTTTTCAACTTTGTCGACTTTTTTTGCTTCTTTGGAAATAAAGAATTCAGCTATTAATAGCTGTGAATCTTAATAATTTGCTTCAAAAACCTTTTATCTACAATTTAAGTTGCTTCTTTTAGCAAAAATTATAGTGAAGAATTTCTTGATGAAGTTAAAAAAATGGCAGTTTACTCAAAGATTGATCAAAAAAATTAAGCTCCATAATGAATAAGTAGAAAACTAGCTAACCATAACAGAACGGCAATTCGAATGATTAAATACATAGTATATTCAAAGTAAGAAAGTTTTCTTTCGCGCTTTAAATTTTTAAGAAGTCTTACGGAAATAACTGAACATAAGAGTAGGACTGCTATAGATAATTGATATATGTTTTCTAACAGGTCATTCACATAATCATCCTCTCATACAAGAAGATATGAGCTGTCATGTCTTTTTATGATGGCCCTTTAGTTGATATAGAGTAGCCCAGTGCCAGCATTAAAGAAGGAATGCGAATGGCTGTTATTAAAGTCGATCAAAGCTACTTAACATTAAGCACGACGATTAAAATAAGGGGTATTACATAACATTTATTCCTACTTCCTTTATAACTTAATACTTCAACAGCAGCATTGCGTATTAACAAGGATAATAGGGCTATTTTAATCATTTTTATAAACTACAGAGGGCTTGTTTTTTAATTTCTTGAAGTTGGGCCTACAATTGAAGCATGTTAAAATAATATAAAATATGAAGATTTATGACCAAACTTTTGAATGGCACAAAGAACAACTAAAGCCACTTGATGATATTTTAGCACGCTGGTTATTGTTATTAGGTATGGTCGATGCACGAAAGAAAAAGGTTTATGATAAAATTTTTTGCGAATTGGAGGAGCTGGCGATGAAGGACGAACATCTATTAGAGGCATTCAATGCCTGGGAAGAGTTAAGTTTATCTCAGGAAGATGTTATTGCCTATCAATCACGGTTAAAGTATATCCTTGATGAAGAGGCGAAGCTAGAGGATGTGAAGCATATGGCAGAGCAAAAGGGTATAGAAGAAGGGAAAAAAGAAGAAAAAGAAGAAATTGCCAACAATCTTTTAGCGAATGATATGGATATTGAATTTATTAGTAAAATAACAGGCTTATCTGTGGAGCGTATTGAAGAAATCAAGGAAGGGCTAATCCAAAATAATGACGAATAAACAACGTTAGGGTTAACGAGGCTACGATTTCAAGGAAGAGCTAAGTTTTGAAATGTAGGGTGGTATGAGCAGCAATTGTACGACAATGTGTGTAAATTCAGCAGTACGGGAATATTTGCATTAATTAACAAATTACTAATAAACGGTATTAACTTATGGGAATGTCTTTAAAATGGAAATTGAAGAAACAATAAAAGCTGCCATCATCTACATTGAGTAAGATGGGCAGCTTTTACTGTTTCTTCAGCGGGTTGGTAATACATAACATAACTATCGTTCCTACTTCCTTCATAACTTATTACTTCATTTACGGCTTAAATGAAATTCGGAAAAAATGTTGCCTGAAAAATTTATCTAGTTTTGTTCGCACGACTCTGATGATTCGGCCTTTCGCAAAATGTTGGCAAGAAATTGGTGTACCATTTGCCATTAATGGGAGGAGTTACGTTCACACATATTCAAGATATTGAACAGAAGAAGGTAACATCAATTAATGATAAAAAATATCACACGCTTGCGACATATGGTCAAAGCCTTCTTGGTCGTGAAAACAGGCTTACTGTTTGTTCACTTATCTCGTCATGTACATTTACTATGCGGGTTAAAACAAAGAATTTCTAAGGGAAAGTGTTCACTTTTATTTGATTTCTTAGATGATTGATTACACACGTCATCTTTCAACACAATATTCAATTGTAAGCCCGCTGAAGTTGTTTAATCTGTTAAAACATAGTTCTTATACATCACTGAAATAATGAACGTACAGAACAAATTAATGTTCTGTACGTTTATCATACAGTATTCTGAAAAATTAGTCAATTGAAAGGATCTAACTTTTTTTACTTTTTATCGAGAAGAGAGGTTACTTAGCTTTCAACTCCTCTAAACTATACAGTATAATCGTAAAGGAAAGGAATGAATAAAAAATATGAACAATTTAATGAACAAAGTACGTGGGATTTATGAACAGTTTGATGCTAGCCATGATTTTCAACATATTGAACGTGTTTATCAAAATGCGTTAGCGATTTTACATACTGAACCGGAAGCTGATGCGGAGGTCGTAAAAATTGCTGTGCTTTTGCATGATGTAAGCGATAAAAAGTATACCGATAGTAAAGAGCAGGAAAATAAGTTAATTGCCGAGTTGTCTTTAAGCGAGGAGAAAAAGCAACATATCCGAGATTGCATTGCACAAGTATCGTTTAATGGTGGCAATGAGTTAGAAGCAACTTCTATTGAGGCAAAAATTGTACGAGATGCAGATCGATTAGATGCCATTGGAGCAATCGGCATTGCACGCACATTTGCTTTCGGTGGGGCTAAAGGTAGAAAGCTTTACGATGAGGAAGAGGACGCTCGTACGGATATGACAGAGGAGGAGTATCGCAGTAAAAATACATCCTCAGTTACCCATTTTTACGAGAAGCTTTTATTGTTGAAGGATTTAATGATTACAGAGAAGGGCAAGCAAATGGCTAACGAACGCCATCAATTTATGGTACAGTTTTTAGAGCAATTACAAAATGAAATAGGTAAATAAAAATGTACACTGCTTTTCAAAGCGGATGCAAATTTATCCTCTAAAAGTTAGATATGAGCAACAGGAAAAGGTATAAGCTTCTATTGAATAGTAAGCTTATACCTTTTCGTTTGCCTTCATCTGTTTATTGTTAATCTAATCCTTCGCGTCTAAAATACAAAGCACAAACATTTCATCATTATTTAATTAAATATTTACCAAAGCCATTTTCTGTTTCTCCTACATATTCGATATTGCTACCTTCAGGAATAACTTTTTGTGCTTCCTTAGCAGAGAGGTAAATGATTTTTGTATTTGCTGGGAACGGTATAAATGACCAGTTGTTATCTGCAGCAGGATTAATTGTTTTGTTTACCATAATATAATCAATGACAGCTTGGCGATTTTCATACGCATAGTTTGTTACGTTAGAGCCATCTGTATTCTATCGGTGATGAGGCACTAAGTTAGATCGAGTAGAAAGTTTAAGCTTCTTCATTTTGCGGTTAATGGAGGAGGTATGTTTTTTCGATAAGGAAACAGAGTTTGTTGTCCTTTGTTTACCTGTCATTTGGTGTTATGATAAAAATGGATATCAATAATAAACTACATATAAAAGTAGTGTGGGCATTAAACAACACCTAAATGAAAGAGATGGACAGTGTAATGAGTCATTTAATTGTACAAAATTTAACGAAAACAGTGGGCGATAAAACGCTCTTTCAAAATATTGAATTTACGATTTATGAGGGGGAGCGAGCAGGGCTAATTGGTATTAATGGTACTGGTAAATCTACATTGCTTTCTATTTTAGCAGGTGAAATCGAAGCGGATTCAATGAATGTAGACCGCCCAAATAAATACCGTATTGCTTATTTACCACAGGAGCCTACTTTTAACAGTGGCGAAACTGTGTTACAGGCAGTATTTGCAGGAGATTCACCTATTTTAAAACTTAATCGTGAATATGAGGAGACGGTTGCTGCACTTGCACTAAATCCAACGTCAGAAAGTTTACAAAAAACGTTATTTAGCTTACAGCATCGCATGGATGAAGAGCAGGCGTGGGATGTCAATGCACTGGCTAAGACAGCACTTACGAAGCTTGGGATTGAAATGTTTGATAAGGAAGTATTAACTCTGTCAGGTGGACAGCAAAAGCGCGTCGCATTGGCTAAAGTCTTAATTGAGCCAGCAGATCTTTACTTATTGGACGAGCCGACCAACCATTTAGATGTGCAGTCAACGGAATGGCTACAAGAAATGGTTTTACGATTAAAGGGAGCAGTCATATTCATTACCCATGATCGTTATTTCTTAGATGAGCTATCCACTCATATTTATGAGCTTGCTGACCAAACAATGTATCGCCATACAGGGAATTACGGAGATTATCTCGAAGCACGTGCTATTCGTGAGGAAATGAAAGCAGCCTCTGCTCAAAAGGACCGCAATCGCTATCGTTCGGAATTAAAATGGATTCGTCGTGGAGCGAAGGCGCGTTCTACGAAGCAAAAGGCACGTATCCAACGCTTCGAACAGTTAGAGGATAACCTAGAGCGTAAGTCAGAAGATGTTTCTCTTGAGATGGGCCTAGCTACAACGCGTCTCGGTCGAAAGGTTTTAGAGGCAGAAAAGATTTCGAAGGCATTTGGCCATCAAAAGATTCTAGAAGACTTTTCATTTTTACTGCAACAGGGCGACCGAATTGGTATTATCGGAGCTAATGGTGTAGGAAAATCAACATTATTGAACATGCTTGCAGGTGAACTTACACCTGATTTAGGTGAAATTCATGTTGGTTCGACGGTGAAGCTAGCGCATTTTAAACAAACATTACCGAAAATGAATGAAAATGAGCGTATGATTGAATATATTCGAGAAGCTTCAAATGATATAACAGATGCAGAGGGTGTGCGCTATTCGGCAGCTCAAATGCTGGAGCGTTTCTTATTCCCGCTTAATGCGCATGGTACACCGATCGGTAAATTATCGGGTGGCGAGCGTAAACGTCTCCATTTATTACGATTATTAATGGAACAACCAAACGTACTGTTACTAGATGAGCCTACAAATGATTTAGATATTGAAACACTAGGTGTGTTGGAGGATTTCATTGAGCATTTCCCTGGGGTCGTTATAACGATATCCCACGATCGCTTTTTCTTAGATCGTATTGTGAAAAAGTTATGGATTTTAGATGGTCTTGGACATGTTGAAGAGACACTTGATGTTTACAGTGACTATTTACAAAAACGTGAACAGGAAACCGTTGTAAAGGTAGAGGCGCCAAAGGTCGAAAAACCTAAGACGGAAAAGCCTAAATCGGACAAGAAAAAATTATCCTTTAAAGAGCAAAAAGAATGGGAAACGATTGCTGATGATATAGAAAAGACAGAGACAGCGATTATGGAAACCGAAGAGGGTATTGCCAACGCTGGTGCTGATTTTACAAAGCTGCAGGAGTTAACGGCGAAGCTTGATGAGCTAAATGCACGATATGAACACCTTATTGAAAGATGGTCGTATCTAGATGAAATCGTAAACGGATAAGGAGCGATATGCATGAAGATTATGACAATTGAACCGACACCAAGTCCTAATTCTATGAAGATTGTCGTTGATACAGAGTTACCTTTTGGCAAAAGCTATAATTTTACAAAGGATAATAAAGATGAAGCAACTGAAGAAGCAGCAGCGATTTTAGCAATTGAAGGTGTGAAGGGAGTGTATCATGTAGCTGATTTCTTCGCTGTTGAACGTAACGCAAAGTATGCATGGGAAGGTATTTTAGCAAGCATTCGTCAAGTGTTAGGTGAAGACGTACAGGAAGAAAGTGAAACACAGGTAGCTAATGAATTTTATGGTGAAGTATACGTTCATGTACAGTTCTATAAGCAGGTGCCACTACAAGTAAAGGTGTTTGATAATCAACGTGAGCACCGTATAAGCTGTGGTGAGCGCTTTGTCGAAGCTTTCAATAAAATTATTGAGACAGCAGTTGATGAAAATTATATTTTCCAACGTAAGTGGATTGACTATGGTGTACGATACGGCGAGCTTGAGGAAATTGCGGAAGCAATAAAGCAGGAAATCGATGTGACATATTCTGAGGAACGATTAGTAGAGATTGTCGAAATGATGAATGACGCCGAAAAAACAATTGAGAAACCAGCTAAGCTAAAAATTACTGTTGCACAGTTTAAGCAACCTGAGTGGGAAAAACGTTTCCAATTACTTGATCAGATGGCAGATCCAGAGCTAGATGATTTACCACTTTTAGATTTGGCGTTACAAGATGAGCAAATGTCGATCCGTCGACTGGCAACAGTTTATTTAGGAATGATTGAAGATGTGTCGGTTGTTCCATATTTAGAAAAGGCATTACAAGACAAAAGTGCAGCGGTACGCCGAACTGCAGGAGATTGTATGAGTGACCTTGGCTTCGTGGAATTTGAAAATGCGATGCAGCAAGCATTGCAAGATAAAAATAAGCTTGTTCGTTGGCGTGCAGCCATGTACTTGTATGAGGTCGGTACTGAAAAGTCATTAGTGGCATTAAAGGCTGCTGAAGAGGATAAAGAGTTTGAAGTGAAACTACAAGTAAAAATGGCGATTGCTCGCATCGAACAGGGCGAGGAAGCAAAAGGTTCTGTTTGGAAGCAAATGACAGAGTCTCGTCAACGATAAAACGAATAAACCAGCATCTATTTGAGCTATTCAAAATAGACGCTGGTTTTTTATATTTCATTAGTTAAATACAATTTTCCCCTAACCATTTCAACCTCGGGTAAATGATAAAACGTACTTGTCGTTTCGAAATTGTCTACATCTTCATTTGGTGAATAAAATATATTTTTTTTACTTGTCCAAGTGCTATTCCAAATTCTATATGGCATCCTTTCCCGGTTGGTAAAATGACGATAAGAAAGTCTGCTTACAAGACCGCATTTCTTTCGTAGCTTCCAATTTTTCTTATATTTTCAAATGTTGTAGCTCTATCATTTTGTTCATCGGGCGCCCTCTAGGAAGCTTTGCTCTGTGCGAAAACGAAGCATCAGCAACAAATGTTTTATCTGTGCGAAAGCGAAGCGACAGCAACAAATGTATTATCTGTGCGAAAGCGAAGCGTCAGCAACAACAAATGTTTTATCTGTGCGAAAGCGAAGCGACAGCAACAAATGTATTGTCTGTGCGAAAGCGAAGTGACAGCAACAAATGTATTATCTGTGCGAAAGCGAAGCGACAGCAACAAAGCGCCCAGTCGGAACGGATATCAACCCCACGTTATGGTAATGATCCAGTCTCTTTTTATCGGGAAATAACAAAAAGTAGATAATTTTGACGTTCTCTAGCTTTTTAATACTAAACAAAAAGTTAATAGCATTATATGTTTTATTAACAAATTGTCTAATACATTTCTATAAGGACAATGTTAAAATAATTTGAATTCAGAATATTCACTTTAAATAAGGGGGCCTTTAAATGACAGTAACAAATTTAAAGAAAACGGAATCTTATTTGCGTGATCGAGAAGTAGTTATTGAGCTTACACAAAAGCTAGTTCGTATTGAAAGCGTTTATCGAGAAAATGATCCAAATGGCAATGAACAAGAAGTGGCAAATTTTGTCGCTCAATATTTACGTGATATCGGGATTGAAACACATGTGGAGGAGGTTGTGCCAGGTAGGCCGAATGTGATTGCTATTATTGATTCGGGTAAACCAGGGAAAACGCTACTCTTTGAAGGACATACAGATGTCGTTACTGAAGGAAATCGTGAAGCATGGACGTACGATCCATTCGGTGCAGAAATTATTGATGGTCGAATGTATGGCCGAGGTACAAATGATACAAAAGGAAATCTTGCATGTATGATTACAGCTTGCCAGTCGTTGTTACTGGATCAGGAGGAATTTACAGGCAAGATTATTTTATGTATTCCTTGTGATGAAGAAGGATTGATGCTTGGCATTAAACATTTTATAAAAAATGGTTGGGCAGATGATGTAGATGGGGCTATTATATGTGAACCGCAGGAAAATAATGTCAGCATTGCGCAGCGTGGAGCGATACGTTTGAAGGTGGATATTTTTGGGAAGATGGCGCACGGTGCAATTTCTTGGAGCGGTATTAACCCGAATTGGCGTATGGCACGTTTTATTGTGGAGCTTGAAAAATTAGAAAAAGAAGAGCAAGCACGGTTAGGACGTGATCCAATGCTTAATTGGCCAACCATTACGCCGACAATTTTACGAGCACCAGTAAAAGGGGATGCGCAAATTAATGTCATACCTGATCATTGTATGACGACGCTTGATATTCGTACAGTACCTGCACAGGATCATGATGAGCTTCTTGGTAAAATTGAGGCGATTATCAAACGTCTGCAAGCGGATGATCCGGATTTTAAGGTAGAGCTAACAGTGCTTGACAACCGCCCGGCCACAGCTACAGCGAAGGAGGAACCTGTTGTACAAGCTATTTACGAGGCAGTTGCTGAAGTAACGGAGAAAGAGCCGAAATATAATGGTGTCCCAGGGGCTACAGATGGAACGTTCCTTCATGTGCATGGTATACCAATTGTTACGATTGGTGCGGGTGATCGTGATATTCCCCATCAAATTGACGAATATGTCGATATTGAAGAATTGGCAGAAACAACAGCTATATATCGTTTGGCAGCATTAAAGTTTTTAGCAGGTGATGCACAATGACTCACAAAAAAATTGCCGTCATACCAGGTGATGGGATTGGAAAGGAAGTCATGGAGGAAGCGTTAAAGGTTTTGAACCATCTACAGGAACATGATACGTCTTTACAAATAGAAACAACGACTTTTCCTTGGAGCTCCGATTATTATCTTCAGCACGGTCGTATGATGCCTGAAAATGCACTAGACATTTTAAAAGAGTTTGATGCGATATTATTCGGGGCTATTGGAGATGCTCGTGTTCCAGATGATGTTACGGTATGGGAATTAATTATGCCGATACGCAAAAGCTTCCAGCAATATGTTAATTTCCGTCCGATTAAATGGCTACCTGGCATAGCCTCACCACTTGCCAATGGGAGGGATATTGATTTCGTGATCTTCCGAGAAAATGCGGAAGGGGAATATTCCGATAGTGGTGGTCGAATGTATCATAATCAGCCGCAGGAAATGACGATTCAAAATACGATTATGACACGCATCGGTATTGAAAAAATTGTACAAGCCGCCTGTGATTATGCTTATAAATATGGCAAAACAAAAATTACGAGTGCAACAAAATCGAATGCCATTATTCATTCAATGAAGTTCTGGGATGAGCATACGAAAAGGATTCTTGCTCAAAGCTCACCAATGCTAGAGCTAGAATCTATTTATATCGATGCTTTAGTAGCTTACTTTGTGGAGCGACCACAGGATTTTCAAGTTGTTGTTGCCTCCAACTTATTCGGGGATATTTTATCTGATTTAGGGTCAGCTATTGTTGGAGGTCTTGGATTGTCACCATCAGCTAATGTGAATCCAGAAAAGGAATTTCCCTCTATGTTTGAGCCTGTGCATGGGTCAGCGCCAAATATTGCAGGAAAGGGGATCGCAAATCCAATTGCACAAATTTGGTCACTTGCTTTATTGCTTGGACATATTGGAAGACCGGATATAGAAGAGTTGATTGTTAATGCGATTGAGACGGTGCTTCAAGAAGGTGTTGTGAAAACGGCGGATATTGGTGGGCAGGCGACGACAGCGCAAATGGGTGATGCGATTTGTCAGGAGATTGTCAAAATGAAATTAGTGGCAAGGGGTGTATAGCATGGCAGTAGAACAACAGGTCATTATTGTCACAGGTGCTGGTGGGGGTATGGGAAAAGCCATTATTCAGGAGCAGCTTGCGAAGGGCAATGTTGTAGTTGGGCTTGATCTATCGGTAGCATCACTAACAGATTTAGCACAGGATGCCTTGCAATGCTTTGAAGTCAATGTTTTGCAGGAGGAGCGTGTGAACGACATATGCAAGCAGGTTATTGACAAGTATGGACGTATTGATGGCCTCGTCAATGCACTTGGCATAGCGCAGGCAGCAACACCGATTGAACAAGTAACGATGGACGAATGGAATCGGTTAATGGATGTCAATGTGAAAAGCTTATTTATTACAACTAAGGCTGTCGTTCCTTATATGAAGGAACGGCAGAAGGGCTCAATTGTAACGATTGCCTCTATTTCTGCCGTACGTCCGAGACCTGGTTTGCAGGCGTATATTGCCTCTAAGGGGGCGGCAGAGAGCTTTACACGCGCAATGGCTATTGAATTAGCGCCGTTCCAAATACGTGTTAACACAATTCATCCAGGTCCAGCCGATACACAGATGTTGGGACAGTTTGCCGCACAAGGAGCAGATATCGAGCAAACAAAACAAAATGTCTTTGTTCAATCGGTACCTCTTGGACGTTTAGTGAATCCGTCAGACATTGCAGGTGCGGTAAATTATTTACTTTCAGATGATGCGAGTATGGTTACAGGGACGACGTTACATGTAGACGGTGGTCGCGGACTATAGGAGGGATAAGGTGAAAAAAATTCCAATGTTTATTAACGGTGAGTGGATTCACGCTGACTCGGAGGCATTATTAGATGTTATGAACCCCTCTACTGGTGAAGTTATTGCCCAAATTACGAATGCCAATAAAGCACATGTTGATGAAGCTGTTCGTGCTGCACGAGTAGCATTTGAAAGTGAAGAGTGGCGGAAAATAAAGGCATATGAACGAGGACAGTTACTTGTTGAATTCGCTCACTATATTCGCAAGCATGCAGAGGAATGGAGTTTATTAGAATGCCGTGATGTTGGAAAGCCGTTAACACAAGCAAGGGCAGATATTGAAGCAGCAGCTCGTTATTTTGAGTTTTACGGGGGAGCTGCTGATAAAGTGATGGGGGATACTATTCCAATTGAAGATGGCATTTTAAATGCGGTAGTGTTAGAGCCAGTCGGAATTACCGTACATATCGTTCCTTGGAATTATCCTATTCAAATAACAGCAAGAAGTGTAGCAGCCGCCATCGCAACGGGTAATGCAGTGATTGTTAAAAGTGCTGAGGATACGCCATTGACAACACATGCCATAACTGAATGGTTTGAGGATAAATTGCCAAAAGGTATTTTTCAGCATATTACAGGTTTAGGTCGTGATGTCGGTCCGTATTTAACGTCACATCCTGATATTAATCATATTACGTTTACGGGCTCTGTTCCAACGGGGATTGCTGTTATGAAATCAGCAGCTGAAAATGTAGTACCTGTAACATTAGAGCTTGGTGGGAAATCGCCGAATATTGTTTTTGCGGATGCAAACATGGAGCAGGCGCTTGAGGGAGTAGTTCGTGCCATTATTCAAAATGCCGGACAAACATGCTCTGCTGGGGCAAGATTACTAATTGAAGAAAGTGTAAAAGAGACATTCATCACGCAATTAGTGCGGAAATTTCAAGCACTAAAAGTTGGTCCGGGTGAAGCGGACGTTGATATGGGTCCACTTTTAAATGAACGACAATATACGAAGATTTCAACATTATTGCAAAAGGCGAAGGAAGATGGCTATGTGGTCACTGGTGGCGAAACACTGACGATTAAAGGCTATGAAAATGGCTATTATGTTGAACCAACAATACTTGCTGGGGTAGATGCTGATGATCCACTTGCTCAGGAAGAAATTTTCGGTCCAGTGTTGACTATATTTACATTTACAACTGTCGAAGAAGCGATTGCCTTAGCGAATAGTACAGACTACGGTTTAGTTGCAGGCATTTGGTCCAAGGATTTGGATACTGCTCATTTTGTCGCAAGCCGAGTGCAGGCTGGTCAAGTTTTTGTCAATAACTATGGAGCTGCAGGCGGAATTCAAATGCCGTTCGGTGGCTATAAAAAGAGCGGTATTGGTCGAGAAAAAGGTTTTGTCGCGTTAAGAAATTATACCCAAATGAAAAATATCGCGATACGCTATGCACCACCTAATCAAATGTGAGAGGGAGACGCATATGGAACACCAAAAAGAAAATCAAATGCTATTAGAGGTAAATCATTTAAAAATAAATTTTCATTTAAAAAATGGCAAACAGGCAAAAGTTGTTGATGATGTGAGTTTTACAATTCGTAAAGGGGAAACGGTTGCGCTAGTAGGTGAGTCTGGAAGTGGAAAAAGCATTACATCGTTATCAATTATGCGATTACTGCCCATACCACCAGGAGAAATTACAGCTGGTACCATTAAATTGAATGGCAAAAATCTACTAGACTACAAAAATAAAGAGATGAGCAACATTAGAGGCAATGAAATTAGTATGATTTTTCAAGAGCCGATGACCTCTTTGGATCCTGTTTTTACAATCGGTAATCAAATGATAGAAGGAATACGCAGGCACCAAAAGATTTCTAAAAAAGTGGCGTGGGAGAAATCACTACAGTTTTTAAAAGAAGTTGGTATTGCCAATGCAGAAAAGGTTATTTCTGAATATCCACACCAATTATCAGGAGGGATGCGGCAGCGTGTCATGATTGCGATTGCCATGTCCAATAACCCTCAGCTGTTAATTGCTGATGAGCCAACAACGGCACTTGATGTAACAGTACAGGCACAAATTTTAAAGCTTATGATGAAGATGAAGGAAGAGCATCATTCGGCCATATTATTTATTACGCATGATATGAGCGTTGTAGCAGAAACGGCAGATCGTGTCATGGTCATGTACGCAGGGCAAATCGTAGAAGAAGCACCGGTGCGAGAGCTTTTTCTAAATCCGAAGCATCCGTATACGACTGCTCTTTTAAAAACAATGCCTAATCTTGAAACGGATGTCAAAAGATTACCTTCTATTCCAGGTACCGTCCCGCCAGCTTATGCATTACCAGAAGGTTGCCGTTTTGCACAACGCTGTCCATTTGCGATGGAACAATGCCGTGACACGCAGCCAAAGGTAATCCATATTCAAGACGAGCATAAAGTTCGCTGTCATTTATTCACAGAGGAAGGGGCGCTTGATCATGACGAAGAAAGAAGTTTTGCTTGAAATTAATCATTTAAAAGCCTATTTTCCTGTGAAACGTAAGTCGATGAAGGAAGAGAAAAAAGTCATTAAAGCAGTCGATGATATTTCCATTGAGATTTTCCGAGGTGAGACACTTGGCATAGTAGGAGAATCTGGCTCAGGGAAATCAACGTTTGGACGGACCATTTTAAAACTCGTTGAACCGACTTCAGGAGAAATATTATATAAAGGGCAGCCTATCCAGCATTTAAAAGGCAACAAGCTACAAACCTATCGTAAGCAAATGCAAATGATTTTCCAGGATCCCTTTGCATCACTTAATCCTCGAATGCGAATAGGTACTATTATCGAGGAACCGATGAAGCTGCAATTAACATTAACGAAAGAGCAACGCAAAGCACGTGTGAAGGAGCTTTTACACAAGGTAGGCCTTTCAGAGGATGCCATGCAAAAGTTTCCACATGAGTTTTCTGGCGGTCAACGGCAACGAATCGGTATTGCTCGTGCTCTTGCTATTCATCCAGAGTTCATTATTGCAGACGAGCCGGTATCTGCGCTTGATGTGTCAGTGCAGTCACAGGTGTTGAACTTAATGATGGATTTACAGGATGAATTTCATTTAACTTATTTATTTATCTCACATGATTTAAGTGTTGTGAAACATATAAGTGATCGAGTGGCGGTGCTGTATTTAGGGAGAGTAGTGGAAATTGGTACGAAGAAAGAATTATTTGCAAATCCCCTGCATCCATATACGAAAGCATTGCTGTCGGCGATTCCGGTAGTTAATTTTGATAAGTCGAAACAGGAAATAGCGTTACAGGGGGAATTACCAAACCCAATGCATCCGCCTGTTGGCTGTGTGTTCCATACACGTTGTCCATTTGTGATGGAAAGGTGTCATCAGGAACGACCAGTGCTTCAGGAAGAAAATAGACAACAAGGAGTAGCCTGCTTTTTATATGAAAAACAATCGGAATATTCAGTCTCTGAAAAGTGAGGTGTGTATAGTGTTTGGAAATATTACAGATGTGCCTGGAGTTAAGGTCGGGCATGCAGAAAATAGTGAAGGCATTACAGGATGTACAGCGATTTTAGTAGAAAACGGTGCAGTTTGCGGTGTCGACGTAAGAGGCTCTGCACCGGGCACTCGAGAAACCGATGTACTTGATCCTATTAATGAAATTGATCGTGTTCATGGGATTTGCCTTTCTGGAGGAAGTGCATTTGGATTAGATGCAGCAACAGGGATTATGCAATATTTAGAGGAGCAGGGTGTTGGTGTGGATGCGGGTGTTACTACAATACCGATTGTTCCTAGTGCGGTGCTCTTCGATCTATTCATCGGTGATCCAAAGACAAGACCTACAGCTCAAATGGGCTATGAAGCGGCCAAAAGTGCGATTGTCGGGCCATTCGTAAATGGTAATACAGGGGCTGGTTATGGTGCGACTGTAGGTAAATTGGCAGGACCTCAATTTTGCATGAAAGGGGGACTGGGTAGTGTCGCTATAGCTGGCAAAGATGATCTTGTAGTTGGTGCAATTGTAGCTGTCAATGCTGTTGGGGATATAAAAGACCCTAATACAAGAGAAATACTAGCAGGTGCAAGGAATCCTAAAACAGGAGAATGGATGGATTGTTGTGCTTATTTAGAGGAACATGTGCAATCAGAAGCATTGTCTGGCACGAATACGACAATTGGTGTCATTGCAGTGAATGCCAAACTAACAAAAGCTGAGGCGAAAAAAATAGCTCAGCTCACACAAAATGCCCTCGCACGGACCATTTATCCTGTTCACACAATGCTGGATGGAGATACGGTTTTCGTACTAGGTACAGGAGATAAAACATATCCAGTTGACTATTTGGGCCATTTGGCTACAAGAGCTATGGAGGAAGCGATACTTGCTGGCATTAAAGCTGCTGATAAATTGCTAGATGTAGAAAGCTATAAAAGCATTCAAAAAATAAGCACTTAAGGAATAGGGGGAATATGACATGAGGCTGAATAAAAATTGGTTAATGCTGTTGTTAACATTGATAGTAGGCTTACTAATAAGTGCATGCTCAAGTGATGCTGGAAAAGAAGGAAGTTCAGGTGAAAAGTCAGTAGCAGAGTTACCTCAAGAAATTGTAGTGCGTATAAATGATGACCCTGACTTTTTAGATCCACATAAAGCAACAGCATCAATATCGTACCAAATGATTCTCAATATTTTTGAAGGATTGATGGCACCAGAAACAGATGGATCCTTAAAAGAAGGGCTAGCAGAAAATTATGAAATATCAAAGGATGGCTTAACATATACCTTTAAAATTCGCCCAGGTGTAAAATTTCATAATGGTGAGGATTTAACTATGGAGGATATTCAGTATTCGTTTGATCGCTTAATGGGGAAAAACGGTGGCGAAAAGATGTCAAACAGCTTTGATAATGTTGCGTCAACAGAAGCACCAGATGCCAATACATTTGTCATAAAACTGAAGGAGCCAAACTCCAATTTCCTCTATTCATTAACTGCTCGACAATCAGCCATTGTACCAAAAAACAATGATGGCAAGCATAATGAAAATCCAATAGGCACTGGGCCATTTGCTTATGTAAAATACTCTCCTGGTACAAAGTTAGAGCTAAAGAAAAATGAAAACTACTGGAAAGAAGGTCTTCCATATTTAAATAAAGTGACGTTTACATTCCAATCGGATGATCAAGCAGCGATTATGAGTTTAATGGCCAATGAAGTAGATTTAACAAGTGTTCCTTGGCATCGTGTAAGTGAAGTAGAGGGGAATTATAATTTATCTCATCAAAATAATAACTCATCGTTAATCATTACATTTAACGAAACTAAAGCACCTTTTGATAATGTCAAAGTCCGTCAGGCAATCAACTATGCCATAAGTAAGTCCGATATTATTGACTCGGTGTTTGCAGGCTATGCTGTACCACTTGGTTCAAATATGAGTCCAGCGATGGGAGACTATCAAAAGAAAGACTTAGAAAGCATGTATAAGCGAGATGTGGAAAAGGCAAAAGCATTATTAGCTGAAGCGGGCTACCCTGATGGCTTTAAAACAAAAATTACAGTGTCTTCGCATAATGATATTTATTCGAATATCGCTCAAATTGTTGTAGATAATTTAAAGGAAATCGGTATTGATGTGGAAATTGAGGTTGTAGAATGGGGAATTTGGCTAGACCGAGTTTATTTTGGACGCGACTATCAAATGACTACGATCGATTTAACGGGTCGTGCATCTGCCTACGAAATTTTAAATGATTACATTTCAACGAATGATAGTGAGAACTTCTTCTTATTTAAAAATGATGAATACGACAAAATAATGGCAGATGTTTTGAAGGAGTCGGATCAGGCAAAGCAAATTGACTATTACCATCGTGCACAGGAAATTTTAGCCGAGCAGGCAGCAGCAGTTTATGTCGCGGACTATCAGATTGTTTGGGGCTCTGACAAGCAAGTTACTGGATTAAAGAGCTACCCATTCTGGTTCCATGATATGTCAGAGGTTAAATTTTCTAACTAGAAAGGGATGAGTGCTAGATGATGTATATTATATGTCGATTCATTCTGTTAATAACAACCATCCTTCTAGTATCAATAATTACATTCGGTGTTTTTCAAATTTTACCTGGTGATCCGGTTCGGACAATGTTAGGCACTGAAGCGGATCCCACACAAATTGAAAATTTGCGATCAGAGCTTGGCTTGAATCGCCCCCTTTATGAGCAATATACGGATTGGATGAAAGGATTATTGACAGGGGAATTAGGGAATTCCATTCGTTTTTCAGTGCCAGTAAAAGAATTACTCTTTGACAGACTACCTGTAACGATATCATTGGCTGGGCTCACCCTCTTAATTGTATTAATCATTTCCTTACCATTAGGGATGTTTGCGGCGAGAAGACAAAATAAGCTAAGTGATGTGTCGTTGTCGACAGTAACGCAAGTCGGCATGGCCGTTCCTTCTTTCTGGCTTGGCATGATGCTCATTCTATATATTGGCATGCAATTTAGCTTCTTTAAAATTAGTGGATATATTCCATGGACGCAAAGTGTAGCAGGAGCGCTAAGCACGCTTGTTCTACCTGCATTAACCATTGCAATTCCGCAAATTGCTGTCAATTTCCGTTATGTTCGTACTGCAATTTTAGAGCAAGTTCAGCTCGATTATGTGCGTACGATTCGCAGTAAAGGGATGTCTGAGCAAAATGTCATGTATAAGCATGTCTTAAAAAATTCGATGATTCCGATATTAACGGTCTTTGGACTGATTATGGCGGAGGTTGTTGCAGGAACAATTATTGTGGAGCAAGTATTTTCATTGCCAGGTGTTGGCCAACTGCTTATCACGGCTATTAGTAATCGTGATTTTCCATTAGTGCAGGGAATCGTCATGTATATTACTGTAGCGGTGGTCATGATCAATTTTATGGTCGATATTTTATATTCTGTGATAGATCCTAGAATCCGATTACGATGAGGGGTGGATACGATGAAAAATATACAGAGGTACACGAAAAATATCAATTTAATCATTGGTCTACTAGTCATTGTCGGTTTTCTAATTGTAATGGTTGTTAGCTTTTTTTACACGCCACACGATGTGAATTCTATGAATATACCGCAAAAGCTACGTAGCCCAAGCAGTGATTATCTTTTTGGTACGGATGAATTTGGTCGTGATATTTTTAGCCGCATTATGAAAGGAACACAAACGGCCTTTGCAGTCGGTTTATTAACAGTATGTATTGGAACAATTTTTGGCATTTTAATTGGTGGTATAGCGGGCTATATGGGTGGATGGATCGATGAAATTTTTATGCGCATGATGGATGCATTAATGGCCTTTCCAGGAATAATTTTAGCTTTAATGCTCGTTGCGGTATTTGGACCAGGGATTGTTAATACTGCTATAGCATTAGGCATTATTGCCATACCGGCCATTGCCAGAATTGCACGCAGTGGCTTTGTCCAACATCGTGACAGCGAATATGTATTAGCTGCAAAGTTAATTGGTGTAAAACCTTATAGCATTATGTTCCGCCATATATTACCGAATATTTCATCACAGATTATTGTTGCGGCAACTGTGACCTTTGCAACTGCAATGCTTGCGGAGGCCGCTCTGAGTTACTTAGGGCTTGGCGTGCAACCACCAAACCCTAGTTGGGGACGAATGTTAAAAGATTCACAAGCCTATTTGGTTGGAGCCCCGTGGTATACTTATGCGCCAGGTGGAGCCATTACAGTACTCGTGTTAGGTTTGTATATGCTAAGCAATGCGTTACGTGATTTTATGGATCCACGTTCAAAAGCGTAGTAGATCAGGTGCTGTTTTTTTCAATAATTCATAGGCCTTCACCGCAATTTCTATATTGAGACGATAAGGGGCCTGTAAAAAATCAGCACCTAAAATATTTTCTAGTCGTTCAATTCGCTTATAAAGTGTTTGACGGACAATAAATAGTTGTTCAGCTGTATCATTTTTCGCACCATTGCATGCTAAATAAACACAGAGCGTTTGATAAAGGTCAGTACCGTTTTTTTGATCAATGAGCAATATTTCTTGTAAATAATCTTTGACGTATTGCAAAAGGGCTGCATGTTCCTGATATAATAACAATCTGTAAACACCTAAATCTTTGTAGTAAATAGAAGTAGCTAGTTCATTGTGCTGCATTTGAATGGTTGTTTTTGCCTCCTTATAGCCTTGCTGTACGCTGTTGATGGATTGATAAACATTGCTAATGCCAAAGGTAAGAGTTATTTGTTCAAAAAACTGTGGTGTTTTTCGAGCAACAATCTGCTGAATGGCTTGATTAAAGGAGTCACGATTTTCATTCATATAATCTGCCGCAATGTAAAAAGCAAGGATAATAATTTCATGTTGTCGAACCGAAACGGTAGGGAAAAAGCCGAGCTTCTTTAGGATGGAACGAACAAACATAACATTTTGTAGCTGTATTTCTTGCCAATCTTCCTCTGAAAAGGTATTGGCATAGTCGGAAATATTAAACACCACTACACGATAAAAAAAGTTGCGATTTTCCATTGGCAAATAGCTTTGATAATACTGAAGATCAACGGGCTGACCTTGTATTAAGGCGAGGACAAATTCATCCTCACGGCTTTGTTGGCGTTCCTGTAACATTCGATTACGCATTAATATTTGGGTAATAGACATCGCTGCACGTTCAAGATTTAATAACGTATAATCACTAGGCTTCGGCAGTACAAAATGCATACATAAATAGCCCCATACTTGTCCAAGTCCATTGACTGGAATGATGGCGAAATGATCGTTGTCAATGGACAGAAGTTGAATGGGCTCTTGTAATTCTAGCTGCCGACAGTGGTCCTCCATTAGTCGTAAATACTTTTTGGCTTCTATAGGATAATAAAAGCTTTTCGTATCTTCAGAGACAAATAAAAATAAAGTATCAGCATCTTGATGAAGCACCTGCAAAATTTTTAAAATTCCATTTGGCATTAACGATAATTCCATAAAAGTCTTTGAAATCGTATCTAGCTGTATTAATGCTTGCTGATGCTGATTTATAATGTACGTATGTAGATCCTGCGTTATATCGATAAACCGTACAATATCTTCAAAAATGATAATCGGAAAATGTTGAGCATTTGCCAAAGCAATCAGTTCTGCAGGAACATGATCAAAATAATCACCAATCTCTATACAAAGTGCTGCAGCACCATTGCGAATAAGGTTTTGTAAATAGGCAATTTGTGTTTCAAGCTCTAGCTGTAAACCAACACCAGTTGTTAAAATGAGTTCACCGCCATTTATTAAAGTATCAAAATCTTTAATTTCCAAAATATGTGTCCAAAGTACTTGCCGATTTAGGCCTTGCTGTCCTGCGATAAGCTTGGCAGATTCAAAATGCTTTCGCTTTAATACATCACGTACGAGTAGAGGATGTTTTGCCATAAATAGCACCTGCCCTTCGAATGTACAATCTTACTTAATTATGTGAAAGAAATCAGAAAATTTCAATATTAAGTAGAATTATAGCAAAAAGATCGTGAAAACGTTTGGCATCACATGTCATTGTACAACTCGGCGCAAACGACGGTCTTAGCGGCGGAAGAAAGAATTTTACCGGCGTAAATGACGGTTTTAGCGGCGGAAGAAAGGACTTTACCGGCGCAACAGCCAGTCTTAGCGGCGGAAAAAAGGATCTTACCGGCGCAAACAAAGTTTTACCAGCACAGACAACCTTTCAATCTGCAAAAAAAGTCATTAAACGAGGAGAAATATCAAAATGAACACAATAAAAATTACAGACGAAAAAGCTTTACAAACAGCCTTTGCCATTCGTCAAAAAGTTTTCATAGAGGAACAAAAAGTATCTGAGGAAGAAGAATTTGATGAATTCGACACACTGGATGCAGCATGTGATCATATACTTGTGTACTATAACGATCAACCAGTTGGCACAGGTAGACTGCGAGTTGTTGCTGACTACGGCAAACTAGAGCGTATATGTATATTAAAGGAATTCCGTAACTTTGGATTAGGTAAAGTCATTATCCAAAGTTTAGAGGGAATAGCACTAGAAAAAGGTTTAACAAAATCTAAATTAAATGCGCAATCCTATGCAGAAGGCTTTTATGAAAAATTAGGGTACAAACGTGTGGGTGAAGAATTTATGGATTGTGGAATCCCACATATTTTAATGAAAAAGCAATTTAATAGGGTGTAGAAATACACGCTATACATAAGCTGAATTTGTTTTTTCGATGACATTCAACGTGATACTCCTGAAAAATAGCAAACTAGGGTAGATGCTAGTTTGCTATTTTATTTTAGTATAATAGCTCTTTGATTTTTTCCCATAATGGTTTAATTTCTTCTTGATCCGGCACATTGTCGAATATCCAACTGGATTCATTGTGGAAGGCGTTCACTAATTTCTTTACTGCCACCTCATGTGTTACAAGGCTCATACAATTCATAATATCGACGAACTCATCTAATGGGTGAGGCGGTAACGAATGGTGTAACGCTTTAAGTCCAAGGGATGCCCGTTCAGGACAATATTTATGTAATAGTACTTTGGCGAAGTGTTCTAAACTATGCCGCAGTAAATGAACGCACCAAATTGCATTTCCACGTTTAGCACTCAAGTAATATTGATACAAATACCAAACAGTATCATCTACAGCATCTTGAAATTCGAGTGGACTTAATGACAAAGTGGTATTCCTCTGTTTAGAGGTAAGAATTCCATTTGGATCAAATAATATTTTTATTGCATCTTTATTACTTATTTCAGTGGGTGTTACGGTGAATAAATCAATATGAATCATATCTTCATATACGACTAATAACTGAGGGGCAATAATATAGATGTCATCAATGAACAACGTTTGTTTAAATGCTTTAATATGTTTGTTCCGGTTTGGCAAAAATGCTTCGATATTTTCTTCTTTGACAACACAATACATATCAATATCTGAAAATTCATCATGCTCATCTCTAGCCATTGATCCTCTTAAAAATACAGCTTCGATATATTGATCATCTTTTAGACTTTCAAGTAAAACCTCAACAACATGATCCAATTTCAATTGTAAAGTTCCTCCCTCGTTGATTCTCGATATAATAAAACAAGCTACTCAAAATTATATTTGAGCAGCCTTATCTGCTAGACTTCCTTTACAACTGTACCCGAAAAGTTGTCGTGAGGAAGAAGTTGACCATTTTGTTGTTCAAATGCTTTTGGACTTTTTAAGTAATCAAAAGTGCTAATTGTATCTCGATAAGCCATTCTTTTAATAATTTGAGGGGCTGTTAACTTTGACCCATTTTCATTTGCAAGTTCGAGTCCCATTGTTTTATAGCCAACTGTTTGTCCATTTTTACGTAATTGTGCAAATTCAAGAGACCACATAACGACTGTTGGTGTGATAATGGCATGAATTGCCTCGTTTTTCACTTTTTTTCGCAGAACATATTCTACGCCAGTTGCGACAACTGTTGATATTGCCAAATCAATGAAAAATGCTTTCGTACGTTTTTTAGTAATTGATTTCACCGTCGTTCCTCCTTTTATTTAATCTGTCTCTACCTAATACGAATGTCAATAAAATAAGTTCCGAAATATTCAAAAAATAATATCGTTTTTAAATGACAGCTCATGCTTGGCAAGATAAGATGCAATGGCACCATGTTTTTCTGTCGATGCCCCAGCATAACGATTCGCGAATGTCAGGAGAGGGATAGTTTGCTGCTTACAAAAGTCGATTAGATTGATGGCTGTTATCTGCTTACTAAGGAGAATAGTTAACACTGCTCCAATAAAGGCATCACCCGCTCCAGTTGTATCTATCGCATGGACATTGTCAGCTGGCACTTTGACGTGGAGCTCATTAGTATATAGACTTGCACCTTCTGCTCCACGTGTAATTATGAGTACTTGTACTTGCCCCTGAAATAATGATTGGACTGCTGAATTTTCATCCTCAATCGCCGTTAAAAACAAAAGCTCTTCTTCGGACAATTTAACAAGATGGGCCTTTGGTAAAAATTCTAAAATGGTTTGACGACATGCCTTCTCATCGTTCCAAAGAGGTAATCGAACATTGGGATCAAAAGAAACAAGACTACCTGCCTGATGAGCCTGTTCTATCAAAGCCATATGTGCGTGCTTCATTGGACTTTCCACTAAATTAACTGAACAAAAATGGAGAATATCATTACTTGTTAATAGATTTGGTGGAAGTTGCTCTTTGTTGTAAAGTAAATCTGCTGCATGACGACGATAAAATAAGAAGTCACGGTCCCCATCATTTGTCAGGGAAACGAAGGCTAGACTTGTTTCACCCTCAACAGTTTGAACGATATAGTTTGTATCGACATTAACCTTTTTTAACGTTTCTATAAGAAAATCTCCAAAAGCATCACGACCTACTTGTGTGATTAGAGCTGCTTGCTGCCCAAGTTTTGCACAAACAGCAGCAACATTGGCAGGGGCCCCACCAGCATTTTTAGTAAATTGCTCAACTGCAGTAAGGAAGGCATTTTGTTTAGTAGGCGTAAAATCAATTAATAATTCACCAATTGCATAAAGTTTACTCATGAAAAAACTCCTTTACATAGAAAAAGACTAAGCCTGAGGTACACGCCTTTTCTTTGGCACGTAAATTGTGTAAAAAATGCCACCAAAAATTAATATAATACCAATTGTTTGCATGAAGCTCGGCATAAAGTCAAGCAATACCATGTCGAGCAAAATAGCTACAACAGGGTCAACAAATACTAATACTGAAACTAGAATTGTAGAGAGACTACGAATGCTATCAAAAAATAAATAGTAAACAAATCCTGTATGAATAAAGCCTGTTCCTAAAATATAAAGCCAGTTTGTTGTCGTTAAGCCTTCAAATAATGAAAAATCAACAAATGGGAATAGTATGACAATTCCGACTGCCGTTTGGATAAATGTTAAGGCGTAAGAGCTAAGATTTTTGATCGTTTTACTTGTTAGCATCGTAAATGCGTAAAATAATGCAGACAGTAATGCCCAAATAAAGCCTGATTTCATAAATTCAGAGAGTGACAAAAAATTATTTAAGCCGATAATGAACATACTGCCGATAAAACAAGTTACTGTTGCGAGCAATGCTTGGATAGTCATCTTCTCTTTTAAAAACAATGCGCCAAAAATTAATACAAATATAGGTGCTAAATTATAGATAGAAATAGCAATAGAAATCGACATTTCTTCAAAGGCTTTAAATAAAAATACCCAGTTTAAGACGATAAAGACACCGCAAAGAAGTGTACGAAGTATTTCTTTTTTTTCCCACTTCTCCGTTTTATGACCACCTGTGACAAGCCACATAGCTCCTAGAAAGAGGGTAGCGCAAATACATCTGACAAATACTAGCTCGATAGCAGGTACGCCTGTATGGACAGTAAAAAAACCAATGGAGCCAAAAAGTGCCATTGAAACCGTTAATTTAATTATCGCTGAAGTGTTCATTCTAAACCTTCTTTCTATAAAAGTTATTATCATCCTGATGCTTACATAACTCCGTTTTTTCTCTCGGCTACAAACTCTTTCAATCTAAGCAAAGAAAGCCGACAGCGTATGGTAACTGTCGGCTTTTCATTAATAGTTCTACAATTATTCTCGGATTTGGCCGTTACCGTGAATGTAATACTTTGTAGATGTTAACGCTGGTAAGCCCATTGGTCCACGAGCGTGTAATTTTTGCGTACTAATGCCGATTTCTGCACCGTAGCCAAATTCAAAGCCGTCTGTGAAGCGAGTTGAGGCATTATGATAAACAGCTGCAGCATCCACACTATTTAAGAAGGTATCCGCTGCTAATTGATCCTCTGTCATGATTGCTTCAGAGTGGTTTGTGCCGTATTTATTAATGTGCTCAATTGCTTCATAAACGTTTTCCACAATTTTAACACTTATCTTTAAATCTAAATATTCAGTTGCATAGTCTTCAGTTGTTGCTAGTTGAGCGAAATCAAGAGCTTGACAAACGAATTCATCACCGATAATTGTGACACCTGCTTGATGCATAGCACCTAGAAGCTGTTTGCCGTGCGCATTAAACCAATCGGGATGAATAAGTAAGCTTTCTGCTGCATTACAAACAGAAGGACGTTGTGTTTTCGCATTGATGCAAATTTTTTCTGTTTTTATGTAATCGGCAGTTTGGTCTACATAAATATGGCAGTTGCCAGCACCTGTTTCTAATACTGGAACAGTGGCTTCATTTACGACTAAGTCAATAAGTGCCTTTCCACCACGAGGAATTAAAACATCTAAGTATTCTTTTAAATGGAATAATTCTTTGACAGTTTCACGATTTGTATCCTCGATTAATTGTACAGCGTCCACAGGGATAGACGTTTTACTAAGTGCACGATGAATACTTGCCACAAGAGCTACATTAGAAAATTTGGCCGAAGAGCTTCCACGTAAAATGACAGCATTGCCTGTTTTCAATGATAATGTTGCTGCATCCACTGTTACATTAGGGCGTGCCTCGTAAATCATCCCGATAACACCAAGTGGCACAAGACGTTTTTCTATTAGTAAGCCATTATCTTTCTCTATTCGCTCTAAGAGACTGCCTACTGGATCATTTAACTGTACAAGCAACTGAATGGCACTGGACATAGCTTCTACTCGTTCTTTGTTTAACATGATGCGATCAAGTGTAGAAGCGGGCATTCCTTGTTTTTCGCCATTTGCTAAATCTTTAGCATTTTCAGCAATAATAGTATCTTGATCGATTATTAACTGCTCAGCAATTTTTGTGAGAGCATCATTTTTTTCACAGGTTGTTTTAATATTTAAAATATAGCTTGCGGCTTTTGCTAGTTTTCCTTTTTGTTGAACTTCACTTGTCATGTAAATTCCTCCTTAATTTGTTTGATTTTTTAGCCATTTATCTCGGTGAATGACTTCAATCGGATAGTTCGTCAATTCATCTGTACGTTTGCCCATCGCATGTGCTAACTCTAGGGAAGAATATAAGACCTCACCCCGACCAAGAAGTCCATTGTCACTATAGACCTCAACAACGTCGCCATTTGCAAAATCACCTTCGACACGAAATACACCAGCAGGCAACAAGCTTTTCCCATTTGCCAATAGTGCATGTTCAGCACCGCTATCTATAAAAATTTTACCAGATACTTCCGTGAGTGCAATCCACTGTTTATTATTTGTTAAAATAGCTAGCGCCTCATGCTCAACATACGTACCATCCCCGCGACCTTCCACTATATCGACAAGCTTATTTGCACCGTGACCAGTTCCGATAAACACCTTCACGCCTGCATTTAAAGCTGCTCGAGCTGCTAGTAATTTGGATTCCATACCACCCGTGCCTACTTTAGAGCCTGAACCATCTGCAAAGCCCAGCATCTCATCAGATACCTCTGTTAAACGATCAATGCGTTTAGCATGTGGGTTTTTATTTGGATTGGCGTTATACAATCCATTGATGTCTGTTAAGATAATGAGTTGATCGGCATGAACAAGACCACTCACAAGTGCCGATAACATGTCGTTATCTCCAAAGGTTAATTCGCTGACAGATACCGTATCATTTTCGTTAATGATGGGTAGCATGGAGCGCTCTAATAATTCCTCAAATGTGGCATAGGCATTTTTATAGCGTTCTTTTTTTGAGAAATCAGTACGTGTAAGTAAAATTTGAGCAGGCACAATGTCATAAATGCTAAATAAAGCATTGTAGGTTTGAATAAGTAAACTTTGCCCAACTGCTGCCGCAGCTTGTTTACCTTTTACTGTGACGGGGCGAGAAGGGTAGCCTAATTGTTTAAAACCTGCTGCAACTGCACCTGATGAAACAAGTAATACTTCATGACCGTATTTTTTTAATTCAGCTATCGCTTGAACATGATCCATTAAACGTATTTTATCAATTTCACCTTTTGCATTTGTTAAGGAGCTACTCCCAATTTTGACGACGATTCTTTTTCTTTCCATAACAATACCTCCAATTCGCCATTACACTTTTAATCTATTATGCCTCGACATAATTCCGTGCCACCCGCTGAAAGAAATAAAAAAACCTTTTCATCCTAATAAATTAGGACGAAAAGGCTTGCTTTCCGTGGTACCACCTACATTGAACGTCATTGACATTCCACTTTGCTCATAACGCTTGAGACTGCGCCTAGTTAAGCTAGGACGTTTTACGAAGTAGGTTCTTTAGTCTTTCTTGTACAATGCCTTACAGCCGGGTGGGCATTGCTCTCTGAACAAGCAGTTTCTAGGTACTAGTCTTCGCACGCTTTTATTGTATAGTTTAACATGAATGGGTCCTCATCAAATCTTTTGGTTGATGCCCCATTTCTTAAAAAGTAATTGAATAAAGAATGCACTACTTCAGCATGTCTGTCAAGCTGATTAGAAAAGTTAATAGAAAGTTTTGAGTAAATAAGTAGGTAATGCTGAAACGAGAGCAAATTATGAGGGAACATATCTTTGTTTATTTGAACCACCAAATTGCGATTAATAGTGGGAGCATCGCTAAAACAATGACGAAGAAACTCCATAATACTTGTTTTCCTGAAGACATATTTTGTGGTTTAATACTTATTTGTTCATATAGTTGGTTGATGGCACCTTGTTCTTTTGAATAAAGCATGGCTTGAAATTCATCATAATCTTGAATATAGCTTGAGGGAGGGCGTGGACTGAAGCGTAAATTTCGAATATCGTCAGTAATCTCTTTTTCACCCATCCAATAGGTAATAACAGGCGCTAAACCTGAATTTTGCGTAGCCTGTACATCGATATCATATGTTTTCATTTTGTAATAGATATTTCCTTGCTCGTCTTCATATTGCTTTACAATATCACTTACTGCCATCGACAAACACCTCTTTAACAATACGATTTTTATAAACGATATTTTTATTATAAGGGATTAAAAGAGAAAAGTATTGTTTAAACGAGCATTATTAGCCGGGTAATTTTTTGTAAAATTCAGAATAAAACGACGTTATGTAGTATAATGGGAGTAATATTATTTTATAATGTTTTTTCTAGGCTTGTCACCAAAAGATGGAGATGACATGTGTTGAAACGCTAGCTGGAACGGAAATCAACACGTTATAGTGATGCGCCTATTTCTAAAAGTAATGGAAAGAAGGGAATGTTTTGGAATTTTCAACGTTATTAGCGTTTTTAGGTGCCGCAATTATTTTAACCTTAATGCCAGGACCAGATAATTTATTTGTACTTGCACAAAGCATTACACAAGATAAGAAGGCTGGTATAGCAACATCACTCGGACTATGTACAGGTTTGCTCGTTCATATAGGAGCTGCTGTTCTCGGTATCTCGGCCATTATTTATCAATCAACAATTATTTTTTCCATTGTTAAATTTGCGGGAGCGGCGTATTTATTATATTTAGCCTGGCAATCATTTCGAGCAAAGGGCGATCCACTCACATTGGAACAGCAAAATAAACAAAACTATGTGACGTTATATAAAAAAGGTATATTAATGAATATTTTAAATCCAAAAGTATCTTTGTTTTTCTTAGCACTATTGCCACAGTTCGTAAATCCATCTAATGGTTATGTAGGTTTACAAATGTTAATATTGGGTATTTTATTTTTAGTACAAGCACTACTACTATTTTCATTATTTAGTATTTTTGCCGGTAAAGTAAGAAAAGTGATTATTGGGAAGCCTACAATTGCTAAACGATTAAATTTAATTCAAGGGATCCTTTTCACTTTTATTGGGATACAAATAGCGCTTAGTAAACAGTAAAAGGGGTGATTTTTATGGCAATTTTACATATTACCTTTAGCTTATCTACACAAGGTTCCATAAAACATGCGATACGACAAAACCAATTACAGCGAGATGAGTCGGTGCTTAGCGTCGATGATATTTTTTCGATAGGCCCACTTAGTAGCTTTGAAGAACGAAAAAACTGGTTAGAAGGCTATTTATATAAGGATAATGAAGACCGTGAATTGTACGAGGATATTCATGAAGAATGGAAGAAAAAAATGGCAGGTTTAACGAGTGATGTGGATGTCTGGGTTTGGTATAGCCAAAATACTCATGAAGAGATAGGCCTACGTTTGATCATGAGTGAGTTGATTGATAAAAGTAGTATGGTATTTGGGATTGATGCCACAGAAGGCTTGAAAAGTATACAGCCAAACATGATGATTCGTCATACAGGTGAGCTTGCGCCAGACTTGCTAATGAAGCTCCGTACTGAGGCAAAGCGCTTTTCAATTGATGAATGTCAGCGACTTGCAAAGGAATGGGAAGTGCTGAAACAAAACTCCAGTACATTGCGGGTTTGGCAAAATGGAATTAAACATGTAGCGGAAGATACGTTAGATCCTATCATTATTGAATGTGCGCAAAGAGCACATGCCGAATTAAATGAGGAATGGCTAATACCGATGCGCATTATCGGTGAAACACTTGGTACAATTGATGACTACTTAAGTGAAGAGTTTGTGGAAAAACGCCTGTTGGCCCTTGCAAAGCAGGGACTTTTTGAGATTGATGGCGATACAAAAGATATGTATTCTTATCAAGTGAAATATGTAGGGAAATAAAAAATAGTTTTTGGGTCAAAATTGATTAATCTATTAAAAATTTCTCTAATTAAACATAGATAGAAGCGAGTAACAATGACGCAGAGCGGAAATTGTTACTCGCTTTTATTCATTAGTCCAATAGGAGCTTCAATTATTTTTCTCGTAAAAATCGAATATAAATTGCTGAAACTGTCGTGCTGATGGTGGAAGATATCGATTTTCTATCCAAGCCATACCTATTATACGTTCACAAACCATATCCTCCACACGAATTTTAGCCAATTTATTTGGATTCAAGTCTTCGTCAACAGGCAGCAATGACACGCCAAGCCCGGCGCCTACAAAACCAGCAACTGTTGACACCTCATCACCTTCAAAGGTAATCTTCGGCTTGATACCTGCAGCATTTAATAATCTATCAGCGGTACGGCGCAATGCGTAACCCTTTTTCATCAGAACAAAATTTTCATTTTCAAGTTCCTTCATTTTAATGCTTTTACGGGTGGCGAAGGGATGGTCGATCGGCACCATAATATAAAGCTCATCACGCCATAGCTCCTTCCAGCAAACAGGGGGCTCCGTGTCAATCGCTGCAAGTAAACAAAGGTCTAACTCTCCCGCGAGCAATTGCTTCAACTGGGAGTGTGAGTAATTTTGTGTAAAGTGAAAGCGAATATGCGGATGGTTCTGACGGAATGCGCGGATTAAATCAGGTACGATACTAGTCCCCAGAGTATGTAAAAAGCCAAGTGACACATCACCAAGCTCTGGGTTATTAAGTTCCTGTAATTCTATAACTGCTTTTTCATATTCCTTGCGCATGCGTAGGACACGATACAAAAAAAGCTCGCCATATCGGTTGAGCATAATCGAACGTCCTTGTCGGTCGAATAAGGGTACTCCTAATTCCTCTTCAAGCTTTGAAATCGAGCGACTTAATGCTGGCTGAGAAATCGCTAATGCTTCAGCAGCACGTGTCATATGCTCAAGCTTTGCAACTGTGACAAAATATTCTAATTGCTGCCACTCCATTTTTTTTACCTCTATTCCCGTTATTTTTAAGTTAACTGCATTATAACGATAAAAGAGTAGGAAGTATAGGCACATAAAATAATTTTTAAAAAACGGAGAACTAAAAAAAAGCAAAATAAAAATAGTAGAAAGCGTGATATAACAGTCATTAACCTCACATCGTTCATGCATGAAATACATTAATATGATAAAAACTATAAATTGTACATTATGAATAAAGGGTGTTAAGATAGACACATAAAATACACAATTACGAAATTTCCGTGAAGGGGATATTATAAAATGAAGTTTAAAAAGCCACAACCTCTAACAATTGAGGGAGGCAATAAAGCCGTACTATTACTGCATGGATTCACAGGAAGCACAAAAGATGTGAAAAAGCTAGGAGAATTTCTAGCTCAACGAGGATATACTGTTCATGCACCGATTTATAGTGGGCACGGCGTAGAACCAGAAGCATTACTTGAAACAAAACCAGAAGATTGGTGGAACGATGTCGTGGAAGGTTATAACTTCCTGCAGAGTAAGGGTTATGAAGAAATCGCTGTAGTTGGGATTTCACTTGGCGGCGTATTCTCGCTAAAAGTAGCAGAGAAGTTTCCAGTGAAAGCATGTGTTGCAATGTGTGCACCAATCACACGAGACAATTCTAAAGGCTTATTTACTCGCTTATATCATTATGCTCGTTTATATAAACACTTTGAAAATAAATCAAAAGATCAAATTATTTCAGAGTTACATGAACTTCGTATTACACCAAAAGATTCATTAGATGGTGTTACACGTTTAACTACAGAAACACGCGATGAATTATCAACAATTAAAGCACCTACATTAGTATTACAAGGTTCATTAGATGATGATCTTTATCAAGAAAGTGCACCTTTCATTCTTAATACAGTAGAAACTGATGATAAAGAGATCATCTGGTATAAAAATTCTGGCCATATTATTACATTAGACAAAGAACGTGATAAAGTGTACGAGGACGTATACAAATTTTTAGATCATATAGAGTGGTCTGTAGCAAACTAAGGGCTGTCAGCAGACAGCTCTTTTCGTTTTGACCACTTAAAAGCTAGGAACTGTACAATTAATGATAATAAAAGAAAAAACTATTGTTTTTAAAATAAATGCCTGATACCATAGTGGGATTGTAGTGAGAAATCCCTTCTATTTAAATTATTTGCAATAGATCAATTTCGCCTACGCGTAATTGTAGCTGACGCTTCGCTTTCGCACAGAAAACATTTGTAGCTGACGCTTCGCTTTCGCACAGATAAACAATGCGTCCGGATTTTGAATTGTGCCCGCACAATTCAATCCTTTCAAAATCCGTGACATCCGCCGGAGGCATTAACTTATTTCAGCGGATGTTTGAACACCCTCTGAAAAGAACTTAAACCCGCATTCATCTCACCACCTATAGAGGTGGGGACTTCTGTACCTGTCGCTACGCTTTCGCACAGAAAACATTTGCAGAAAGAAGTTAAATACATCTAAGGAGTACATCAAAATGCAACAAAAAATACCTTTTTCAACATATGCAGTCATTGGCACGATGCTTTTCGGACTGTATTTTGGAGCGGGGAATCTTATTTTTCCAATTCAGCTTGGACAATTAGCAGGGACCAACTTTTGGTTTGGACTAATTGGATTTTTAATAACAGCTATCGGTTTACCGTTTCTAGGTATTTTAGCTATTGGTTTATCAGGTAGTAACGGTTTGCGTGACTTAGCGAGCCGTGTTCATCCATTATTTGGCGTCATCTTTTCTTTAGCGCTCTATTTAACGATCGGTCCTTTTTTTGCGATTCCACGTACAGCGACAGTTCCGTTTGTTGTTGGCTTTGAACCATATATTCAAGCAGAGCATACAACACTTCTACTTGCTTTATTTAGCTTTGTATTTTTCGCCATCGTTTTTTATTTCTCATTGAATCCTGCGAAAATTATGGATTATATCGGTAAATATTTAACACCAGCATTTTTGATTGTGTTATTTATTTTAATTATTATTAGTATTTTAAAGCCGATGGGGCATTTCCAACAGCCAATGGGAGACTATATTGATTCAGCATTTATGACAGGCTTTAAAGAAGGCTATAACACAATGGATGCGCTAGCGTCATTAGCTTTTGGTATTGTCGTTATTAACGCGATTAAAAACGCAGGAATTTCTGATAGAAAAGAAATTGCTAAGGCAACGTGGAAATCTGGTATTTTTGCCATGGCATTAATGATGCTAATATATGGTTTAATAACGTATATGGGGGCATCGAGTATTGAGGCTATTGGTTCATTTGATAACGGTGGTTTAATATTTGCTGCTGTTGCTGAACACTATTTCGGATCCTTTGGTGCAATTTTATTGGCATTTATTATTGTCCTTGCTTGTTTAAAGACAAGTATTGGCTTAATCACATCTTGTAGTGAATTTTTCCATGGAGTGTTCCCGAAAATAAGCTATAAGTGGTTTGTATTCATATTGTGCCTTGTATCATTTATAATTGCCAACTTCGGATTAAATAATATCATTAAATTCGCCATTCCAGTACTAATGTTCTTGTATCCTCTGGCAATTGTTTTAATTCTACTTGCTTTAAGCTCATCGCTATTTAACAATAAGCAAACGGTTTATGCAATTGCGATGATTTTTACATTTTTTATTAGTTTAATTGATGGCTATAAAGCATTAGTGAGTAGCATTCCAGCGGCGAAATTAAGTATTTTTGATTCGATTGAGAAAGTTTATTCAGACTTCTTACCATTCTATGACATTGGTTTAGGATGGATACTACCTGCGTTAATTGGTGCTATTATAGGAAGCATGTTCCCAGCGAAAAGGGCGTAATATAATTAATTTATTAGAAAAATAAGCACGCACATGAAATTTTTTTTATTAAAAGTCAAGTTATTAGTTGAAACTATTTTAAATAGTGAATTCTTATTTAATGTCACACAGTATAGAAATTAAAAGGATAGAAGAGCTTAAATAAATTCGCTCTATCTATCCTTTTTTTTACCACAGATAACCCTATTTACTACAACAATTAAATCAATCTAATGATTCCTTAGAAATCAGATTTGTTAATGAAGATATAAGAGAAAATATCTTTAAAATTGACATTCGTCCTTCAAAAAATAAATTGAACTTCAAAAATAAACTGAACTTAAATGGTAAGGAGTATAAACTTCAAGATGGTACCAAAGGTATTTATTTCGAAGACCGATTATTTAACTTTTTTGTCTTTGAAAAAAATAATTTGCAGTATTTGTTGGGGATATATAATAAAGTAGCAGATACAGAAACACCTGACATATTAGTCAGAATAGCTAATTCAATTGACTAACTTCTTCAGTGAAAGTCCATTAGTGGTCTTCTTCTCCAATATAGGGGCGTTAATTAAATATCATTGAGTTGCTTTAGCAAACTCCCATGAAAGAACGTAATAATCTTTCATTTTCTGTGGTGTAGCGATGATTTTATGCGACATGGATGGCTAACGGGTGATTGTGCAACAAAGATTTATAAAGTAGAATCAATTTCATAAATCGAAAGCCTTACTGGGCTTGAAATTTTAAGGCATAAAAAAAGGAGTACCTCCCCAAATCTCGAAGTGTTTAGTACCACTACCACACACTAGAGAGAGAAAGGAAGAACTCCAGATGTATAGTATTCGACATTACAACCATGAACGCATTCATTCATCAATAGGATACAGCACGCCATCTAATTTTGAATGCCAGTACTACTTTAATACGTTAAATCATTAAATTTTGTGTCTGCTATCTTGACAGAGGTCCAAAGATAACAAAAGTAAATAAAACACGGATATTATTAGATTGGAATGATAACATGAATTTAATGGAACTAAGAATACCACAAGGTTTCGCTATTTATTATAATAGGTTTTATGATGTTGAACCGATATCAGACCCCAATGAAGATGATTTCTTAACAAATTGGACATTTTTTACACAAGACCTACTTCAAATAAGTAAAATGGAACTTGAAAAAGGGAGTTGGAATGTACCTAAAGATGAAAATAAAAGGATACATATTGTTTTAGGGTGGTATCCAGATTCAAGAGCGAGCGGCGAGTATGGATTAGCAATCACTAATGGGAAATGGGATACGCTAATGGAAATTAGTTCAAGGGATAGGTTTGAGATAAAACGGACGCTTGAAAAATGGTTAGAAAAGTTGAACGAAGATCAGAATTATTTAAAAAATGGTTGATGTTTAAGGTGACTTAAGCTTTATTTATCTTTAGAGGAAAAAAGGTTGAAGCCATTTAGAAGTAAAAAGGCTCAAAAAGTAGCTGCTTAACTTCAATTTTCAAAAAAACGATGTTTATATTCGGTTGAGCGGATCACTGAGAAAATGATTTATGAAATTGATTCACTTAACAATGATATTAAGACATGTTCTATATCCTTTACAATTGACGGTTCCAACGTAGGTGGTGAACATACGATAAGCAGGCACTTGTGTAAAGGGTAAACATATTGGAGGGCATTTACGCGACGGGCTATAGGACTAAGTCAATGAACAAATGAACTTCTTTCCGGAGGTATCACAAGAAGAAACTCCTATTCCCGAGCCGGAAAAGCCGAAAAAACGCGGACGCAAAAAGAAAGAAGAAAGAGAACAATGGCTTAAGGAACAAGCAGAACTTGAAGCTGCCAAAACGATTTTTGAAAAGACGTTAGATCAATTGGTTGACTACTCCTATGAAGAAATCGAAGCAGAAATTCCTCTTGATCCATCATGGGGTACCAAGAAAAACACGGATAATAAAAAGTTTTTCTGGTACGGCTATAGAGGTCATCTGGCCGTTGATTGTGAAAGCCAATATATTTTGTTAGCCTTGTTTTCTTCAGCCCATGTCAATGATGGAAAAATGTCGATTCCTTTACTTAAAGGCTTGGCAAAACGGCATCCTTATTTGAATATTGAATACGTTTTAGCCGATGCAGGATATGATTTTAAAGCCGTTTATAAACAGATTAAAAGGATTGGAGCGCGACCCCTGATCGATTACAACAGGAAGAATGAGGCTGAAATCGAAGGAAAAGACAAATACTTTCGTCCCGTGTGTAAAGAAGGGCACTCTTATGTGTACGATAGCTTTGATGAAAAATATGAATCGCTCAAATACACTCGACCAAAGGGCCTGACCGTATCAAACGTTTAATAGTTTCTTCGTGTGTACCCAATAAGTCAGCTACTTCTTTTACTTTATATTCTTTCAAGCAATTGCCTCCAAATCGAATGCACGTTTTGAGAATGTACGTTCTATTTTACGGCAACATTTAATTGCTATAAATATTTCCTTTAGTAGGTTAGTTGTGGTAGTTAATGAGTTCATTTAGAGGTCTAACAAACAAAAAAAGTACACCACTATATATAAGTGATGTACTAATTATTTAATATAATGTGTGACATTAAAGACAACCTCTTAATATTACTGTTTTATAATACATTCACTTGTCTTTAATTTTACAGAGTAATTCTGTGCGTGATTATTTATTTTTAGTAAGCTGTCCAACCACCATCAACAGCAATGACTTGGCCGTTGACAAAGCTTGCTTCATCGGAGCCAAGGAAAATAGCTAGCTGAGCGATTTCCTCTGGCTGTCCGGCACGTGGGTTAATGGACATACCTAATGCTTGGCGAGCTGCACCTGTTTGACTCACATTTGTCATGGAAGAGGCAATGTTTGTAATAACAGCCCCTGGTGCAATACCGTTACAGCGAATATTTTTATCGGCATACATAAATGCTGTGTTTTTTGTTAAACCAACGACCGCATGCTTAGAAGCGGTATAGGCAGCCCCAGCACGAGCACCATATAGACCGCCAGCAGAAATATTGTTAACAAAGACACCATGACCTTGAGCAAGGAAAATCTCTGTTGCCATACGCATCGAACGCATAACAGCAGTCGTGTTTACCGCAAATACTTTATCCCAACGTTCATCAGAAATTTCACCAACTGGCTCCATACCATCCATAATGCCAGCATTATTGACTAAAATATCTAATTGACCATAAGCATTTTTTGTCTCATCAAATAAGCGTTGTAAGTCTTCTGTTGATGCGACATTTGTTTGAACTGCGATCGCTGAGCCACCAGCTGCTTTTATACCTTCAACAACAGCTTGTGCACCTTCTAAATTCAAGTCAGAAACTACAACCTTTGCGCCTTCTTTTGCATAACCTTCTGCAATTGCTTTTCCCATACCTGACGCTGCACCTGTTACGATTGCTACTTTACCTTCTAATCTCATCACGAGGACCTCCTATTATTTATGTTTTTCACCGTGTATGAACATTTCACGGATGTATTATGTTAGATATTGAACATGTGTTCATTAAAATCATATAATAATATTGTAAGCGATTTCAATATGCAAAAAACTAAGAACTGTTCAGTAATCAACACATATAAAAAATCTGTTTAGTAAGGGGATGAAAAGTTTGAGTGCGAACGATTTAAGAATTGTTAAAACGAAGCAAGCATTACATAATGCTCTGTTAACTTTATTGAGTGAGAAGCCTTTAGAAAATATTACGATTGCAGAAATTTGTCGGGTAGCAAAGGTGAATAGAGGTACCTTCTACTTGCATTATGAGCAAAAAGAAGGGCTATTTGAAGAATACTTCCAGGAAATTATGGAGGATTTGTATAATTCCTATGAGGAACCATATCGTGCAGTAACAACATTGGATAAGAATCAATTAGATCCAAATACTATTCGTATTTTTCATCATATAGAGCGTTTTAAAATGTTCTATCGCATTGTTTTTTCAAAAAATGTGCCATTGACTTACTATTACATGTTATTTGATGGAATTCATTCGCTAATGAAAAGGGACGTAACCGCTCATTATCAAATGCATGATGAAATATCCATTGATTATTATAGTGCTTATCAAGCAAACGCAATCATTGGCCTAATCATCCAATGGTATCGCCAAGATTTTGAGGATAGCGTTAGTACCTTGAATAAGCAACTTGCGGCTATTTTGCGAATTGGTGAAAAGCAATGAGGAGCAACTTTATTTAATAAGACACTGAATTTGATTAATATAATAGTCGTTCAACAACTTTAGCGATGTACTAACTCGTCATTAGTACATCGCTTTTTTTATCATAATATTATTGAACAGAAGTAGGGATAATTTGCTCGCTTTCACTTTTCCCTTTTGATCTTTTAAAAGCAACGACCATAGTAGAGATGGCTAAAGATACTGCAATAATAATTCCTAACGAGCTACTATTGCTTATTAGATTGTCTGAGCTTCCTCCAAAAATAATTGTGTAATAGCCATCAGCCCCGTAAGTTGCTGGAAGAAGAGAGGCTAGTTTATTGTAAAAATCAGATAGCATTGCTTGTGGAACAAGAACGCCTGATGTAACAAGCTGTATCGAAAGGGCACAAATATTAAAAATCATACCAAGATTACCAAAAACTATGACAAAGGCTTGTGCCAAGCAGAGGAAAGCCCAGAACATTAATGCTTGAAAAAGATAGATTGAGAAAAAGCTTTGTTCACTTGAAATATTAAAAAGATGCATTAAACCGATTGTTAAGAATGGAAGGGTAAGGGCTACACCAATATTAATAATTTGCCGTGCTAGGAACAATTGCCATTTAGAAATTGTATTTTGCAGAAGTTGTGCAGCTTGCTGATGCTGCATAATCATTACCATTGCACCAACAAACGACGAAATAATCACCATTAATGGCACAAAATTCGCAGCAAACTCTTTTACATTATTGGTTTTAATAATAGTAGAATCTATTGCACGATCCTTTACACTCATAATTGTTGAAGCGACGGTTTCGTTAATTTGTTGTGCTGTATTTTGTTCCATTGGGAGCTGTGAGAACTTTTGAGAAAATACCTCAACAGTCTTGCCTTGCTGTAAAGGATAAATATTGTGATTAATTTCCTCTGTTACTTGTTTAGCTACTCCTTCCATCATGTTTTTGGCGATGCTCGCATTTGCTTGATTAATAGAGTAAATAATTTCAGCCTCTTTACCTGCTTGTAATTGACTCGTAAAGTCGTTCGGAATCTGAATAATCATATGGATAGTACGTTGGTTTAATTCCTGTTCAGCTTTATTTAGAGAGGTGAAATTTTTTATTGTAAAGGGCAGTGATGCTTGTATTTCGTTTGCTACCTGTTGCCCCAGCTCAGTATCTTCACTAATTAGTCCGATTTGTAAATTTTCTACTCTGTCATTTACACCATCATACGCGGTCATCCAAACAGAAAAGAAGATTAGTTGAAATGCAACTGTGATGGCAATGCCGATATATGTTTCTCGAATTTTAAATAAAGCTTGTAAACCTTTCATAAATAGACCTCCGATATAAGTAAGTACTTACTTGCATTTAAGGGAAAAATTTTTTCTAGGGAGCTAATCCCCTAGAAAAAATTGAAACGCTCGTTTTTAACAATTCTTCAATTGGCATATCAGACACGAGTGTCTCTAAGCGAGCCCGTGACATGAAATGCCCGAAATTAATAGCAATCAATGATAACGCTGCTGCTTCCATATCAATTTCTCTAATTTTCCCTCTTTCATGCATTTCCTCAAAATAATGAATTAGCTCATTTTTAATATGAAGTGGGATATTTGCAATTTCTTCATTAATTTCAGGGAATTGCATCGCTTCTTTAAAACCAATCATTACAAAGTCCTTAATAGACATTAAAAAGTTAAAATGTTTAATGGAGAGATTTAACAAATCTGTTTCTAAATCCCATGTAATATTTTTATTGAGTTCGTGCTGCAAAAGCGGATAATAGGAAAATTGCTCAATAATGGCTTTCAAAATCCCGCGCTTATTACCAAAATGGCGAAAAATTGTTACTTCATTGACCCCTGCTAATTCAGCGATTGATTTCGTTGTTGCTGCGGTATATCCCTTCTCGCTGACAAGATGTAAAGCTGCTTCAATGATCTTTTCTGCAGTTCCTTTCGTTGACAAAAAAATACTTCCTTTCATGCAAGTAATCACTTACATACTAACATAGAGCAATTCCTTATACAACAAAAATATGAATATGCTAGAAAAAAGACAAGAAAGTCGCTTTGATGGATCAAAACTACAAGGTGCTACACTTAGAGTAAGGAAAGCTCTAGTAACTTATTATGAAAGGATCAACATTGACAACTATATCGTCAGCTGATATATTTTTAATGTATCGTCGGTCGATATATTGTTTGACGATATAAAGGAGGGGAATTGTATGTCGCAGGAGCATCCGCCGTTAACAGAGGGCGTTTATTATATTTTATTAGCTTTATTTGATGCAAGGCACGGTTATGGCATTATGCAATTGGTAGAGGAAATGAGCAATGGCCGAGTTCGACTTGGAGCTGGAACGATTTATGGTGCAATCAAAACATTACTCGAGCGAGGGTGGATTGAGGCACTAGATGAAGATGGACGAAAAAAGGAATACATTATTACAGAGAGTGGAAAAAAAGTTGTGGAATACGAAATTTTGAGATTAAGGGAACTTTTTGACAATGGCATCCGTATAACACAGGAGGATGGAACAAATGCATAAATATCGATTAGTCGTCAACCCGTACGAGATTGAGCAATGGGTCAATGATATGGCTAGCCAAGGCTGGTATTTACAAAAATTCACTTGGTTTCGTTTTACATTCGAACGTGGTGAACCAGGTAGCTATATTTACCGCCATGATGAATTGGAGAGATTTGGTGCCTCATACGAAGAAGAATACTTAGAATTTCTGAAATCCTCGGGAATAGAACAGGTAGACCGTTCTGGCAATTTTGTATTTTTTAGAAAGCCGGCATATGAAGGACCATTTGAACTATACACTGATAAAAAAACAAAAATCAGTAACCTTTCCAAAAAAGTTACAGTACTATTATGGGTGATCTTGCTTAACTTAATGATCGGGATCATTGGGCTCAATGGGGATTTTTCAGAGTACGAAGTAGACTGGTTTGGGTTATCTCTTAATGTAATGAACATCTTTGTAGTTTTAGTATTTTCTATACCATTGTTCAAACTCATTCGATTACGAAAGCATTTAAAAAGAGACTTAGATGTTTTTACAGATTAAAAAGGAGGATAAGTTTTCATATATTTTAACAGGCGTGTTGATAAGGAAAAATAGGTTTATTATTGAGTGATTACAGGATTTTTTTGTCGTTATTTATCTAATATATACCAATTTTAACTGATTGTAGCATAGGTTTACTCGAGTGCACCTGTCGCTTTTCTTTCGACTCAGAGCAAAGCCTCCCACGGAAAAGCGAGACAGAAGAGACCCTGCACGGAGCGAATGTTTTTTATGCGAAAGCGTAATGCTGACGTAGCGGCTCGACGCTCGCCTGCAGTGGAAATCTGAGTCTTCTAATTAATTAGGTTGGCTAAAAGTGGTTTATTAACACACCTGATATTTTAACAATGGCAGCTTTGGTAAATATATTTATGGTTGTAAGGATACTTTAAGAAAAGAAGGAGCTACCATTAAATTTATTTCCTAGGAAATTAGAGAATTTTAAATATTTTTAAAATTCACCATCTTTATGTGAGGTATATTACTTTTTCATCCATTTAACCAACCATGTCGATGAATTTACTGGATATATTTTTAAAAATTTTAAGTTCATTTCTTTTAGAGTAAGTGAGGAGATTACATGAAAAAAAGAGTCTATCGAATTTTTCTAGATTATGAAAAAGAAGAGTCATGGGTCAATGATATGGCAGCTCATGGATGGAATCTTAAGAAAACAATTTTAGGTTACTTTGTATTTGAAAAAGGGGAACCTGGTCAATACATTTATCGCAGTGAATTAGTGAAAGGGAAAACGAAAGATTATTTCGAATTTTTAGAGGCAATGGATATTGAGTGTGTTTCCAAGTTTGCGGGTTGGGCCTATTATCGTAAAAAGGCATCAGAAGGACCATTTGAATTATTTTCGGATAATTCTTCGAAAATTCATTATCTACAAACACTAAACCGTCTCTTTATTCCTCTAGCATTATTCAATCTTTTTATGAGCATTACTAACTTTTCACTCGGATTAACAGTAAACCTCTTAAATTCAGCTATGGGATTTATTAACTTTTTAGTAGCAATGACTATGTGCATACTTATATTGAAAATTGAAAAGCGAAAAAAAGGATTGCAACAGGAATTACATATATTTGAAGGATAGGGAGGACATAAGATGACATTACAATTACAACATGTCACGAAGAAGTATAAAGATTTTACAGCAGTCAATGATCTAAATTTCACCATTGAGAAAGGAGAAATTTTTGGATTGATTGGACAAAACGGTGCTGGTAAAACGACAACGTTCCGTATGATCTTAGATTTACAGGAAACAACAGCCGGCACAATTACATGGGATGGCAAGGCAGTTAATATTATAAACCGTGATGTTCTTGGTTATTTACCAGAGGAACGAGGGATTTTTCCAACGATGAAGGTAGAAGATCAGCTTTACTTTTTTGGCGAGCTACGTGGCATGAAAAAAGCTGAACTGAAAAAAGAAATTGATTTTTGGATTAACCGTTTCGAGCTTGAAGAAAGGCGAAAAGATAAAGCCGAGACATTGTCAAAAGGAAATCAACAAAAAGTACAATTAATAGCAAGCTTTATTCATAAGCCACAATTCTTAATTTTAGATGAGCCGTTTAGTGGTCTTGATCCGGTAAATAAGGATTTACTAAAGGATGCTATTCTATTGTTAAAGGAACAAGGAACTACCATTTTATTCTCTAGTCACCAAATGGATAATGTTGAAGAGCTTTGTGACCATCTTTGTTTATTAAAACGCGGTGTTTCCCTTTTTTCAGGTAGTTTACTAGATTTAAAGAAACAATATGGCAAAATTAAACTGGCGGTTCGTACAGACTGGTCGACAACACAATTGTTGACACTTGAAGGCGTTAAAGATGTTCGAGTAGAAAAAGAGCAAACAGTGCTTACATTAGAAAATGAAAGTTTTGCACAGAGCATTTTTGACCAGCTTTCAAATGGGAAATACATTGAAAAATTCAGCTTAGATTATTTAACACTAGATGAAATTTTTAAAGATAAGGTAGGTGGCAACGTTGTCGAAGTTTAATTTATTGATGAAACAATTATATAAATCAAAAATAAAGTCTAGATCCTTTGTGTTTATGACTTTACTGTACGTGGGCATTATGTCCGTCGCCGTTTTTTGGTCGGATATTAAAGAGCTTTTTACAGGTAATGAAGAGGCGCAGAAAATTGCGATTGTGAATGAAACATCAGCGGATTTTAGTGAGATCTTTGTGTCAAACGAGGACATAAAATATGTTCAGGATGAAACGAATATAAAAGACTTAGAGAAAAAAGTTAAAGATGAGAAACTCGCAGCAATTATTACAATAAGTGATGAAAAGGGTCAATTACATGCTGAAATTGCAACTTTTACTCCTTTAAAATTAAATGATCAATCAACGATTTCTTCATTATTGCAATATGCAGGTAAAAATTATGCAGTTCAGCAGCTAGCGTTATCGCCAGAGCAGGCTGCTCAAATTATGGATGCACAAACAGTTATTTCGAATAAAAATTTAAATGAAAAAACAGTAGGCGGTAAAAGTGAGGAAGAAAAACAATCAGGGTTAGTAGTATCATATGCAGTCGGAATTTTAATCTACTTCTTTATTTCTACTTTCCTATCAATGATTACAACTGAAATTGCTTCAGAAAAAGGTTCTCGAGCGATGGAAATGCTCTTAGTAAGTGTTAAGCCAGCTACCCATTTTAAAGCAAAAATTGCGGGAGTATTACTACTTGCTTTAACACAGATGGGTATTATTGCAGTGGTATTTCTTATCTACGCGAAATTTGTGAAAGATGGAGCTGTTTGGGATATGGCAGCCGGTATTGTAAAAGAACTTTCGGTTGGCTATGTCATATATGCTGTAGTATTCCTACTATTAACAATTATTCTTTACTTAATTATTGGAGCATTATTTGGCTCGTTAGTTTCTAAAGTAGAGGAAGCTGGCCAAGTTTTAATGCCTGCAATTATTATTACAATGATGGGATTCTATGTAATGCTTTCAGGTATGGGCAATCCAGACACGATTTTCATTAAAATATTCTCTTATATACCGTTAACTTCTGGTATGGTTATGCCGATGCGTATTGGTGCAACAGATGTTGGAGTAATGGTACCACTTATATCTTTAGGTATTTTAATAGCAACAATTATTGTGGCATACGTATTTAGTTTATCATTCTACAAACGCAGTGTGCTAACATATAGTACAGGTGGCGTAATCCAAAAAATTAAAACGGTATTAAAAGTTACAACATGATGATAAAAGCAGCTACATGAGGTGGCTGCTTTTTTAAGTGCAAATATGCTAATACTAGAAAACAATGTAAAGTATTTGGCGGATTCAGTCGAATTTTTAAATGAAACAAGCTATAATTTATGAAAAGGGTTGAAGCCATGTTATCTCAAGCAAAGATTGAAGCTTACAGTAACAACTACCAATATTAAAAGACTCTTATTTTGCAATGCTTGAATAAAACGAAACTTTTTCAGCTTTAAATCGTATGTAATAAGAGAGATAAATCGCAGGGGGTAAAACTTTATGTCTGAATTCGACAACGACCTATTTAAATCAAAAGATCCATTCGCATCAGAAAATCCATTGTTACAACCGAATCCATTATTACAGATGGAGCAGGAACAAAAACAAAAACCTGTACTTGTTTCTGAGCAAGAGCTATCACAAATTGCTCAAAATCAACTTGCGTTGAAACAAGATCCCCAGGTTCATGCACTAGCACAAAAAATTGATGTTAAAGACCAAATTGCCATGTTAGAGCTTGGAAAAGAAACAGCAAATGGTATTTCTACTTTTTCAGATAAAATGCTGGCAACGATGAAATCAAGTAAGCTTGAGGAATCAAGTGTATTATTAAACAATTTAAATAAAATTATGGATAAATTTGATCCTCAAGATTTTGCAGAGGATAAAAAAGGTGGCTTCCTTACTAAGTTATTTAGTAAAGGGAAGGAACAATTAGAAAAGTTTCTATCCAAGTATGACAGCATGAATAAGGAAGTTGATGTCATTTTCCGTGAGGTTCAAAAATACGAAGGTGAAATGAAACGTAATACCATTGATCTTGAAAACTTATATGATCAAAACTTAAACTACTTCCAAAGTTTAAGTAAATTTATTGCGGCAATTGAAGTGAAAACAGATGAGGTTCGTTCATCATTACCAGCACTTGAACAAAAAGCACAAACTGGTGATCAATTAGCAGCAATGGAATATGAAACGATGCTACGTGCAGTGGATTTACTAGAACAACGTCGTTATGATTTAGAAATGGCACAGCAAGTTTCATTCCAGTCTGCACCACAAATTCGTTTAATGCAGCAAGGTAATAACCATTTGATTGCTAAAATTAACTCTGCGTTTGTTACGACAATTCCTATATTCAAGCAAGGGCTTATCCATGCAGTAACGTTAAAACGTCAAAAGCTTATTTCTGATTCCATGGTTGAACTCGACCGACGTACAAATGAAATGCTTGTACGAAATGCAGAAAATATTAGTAAAAATAGTGTTAATATCGCGCGTGCTGCTGGTAGCCCAAGTATTAAAATCGAAACAATTGAAACGACATGGCAAACAATTATGTCCGGTATTCAAGAAACGAAGCAAATTCAAGCAGAAACAGCGAGAAATCGTGAGGAAGGCCGTAAACGTATAGAACGCTTGCAGCTGGAATACGAAAAACTGAAAAAAATGTAATCTTGAAGCTTCTTGCATCTCTCTTACGCAAGAAGCTTTTTTTATACAAATTAAGATGGTGGCGATTACCTGACACAAATGTCAAAATCCCTGCCAGAGTGATAATTTTCTGGAAGCTTCACATGATGTTTAACCCCAACATTGGAATAGAAGCTTATTTATTTTGACAAAATAACAATTACTCATTATGATAAGTTGAATTACAATGATTATCAGAAATGAAGGAAGAGAAAAGATGTTAAACAAAGCAGTACCATCACACGAACTATTTAGTAATGGAGTGAGGAAAAGACTATGAAGAAAATGAATCCAACTACGTTATCGTGTGAACACTTGAAGGATGGAACGCTTGCCATTAATATGACAGAAAATCTTATGCTAGTATCGCAAAGTCGCTATCAGGAATTAATGCATATAGAAGAACTTTACAATACTATGCATACAGATATAGATAAAAAGCATCATTTTTTGGAGCAGGAGCGAAAAATTTTAAAGAAACAAAATATGCAGCTTGTGGAAGATATGCAAAAAGTGAAGCAGCAAAATGCAGTTTTGCAAAAGAAATTAACGGAATATAATTGCGTTGTCAATGAGCTGAAGGAGCTTCGTCAACAAAATACAGAACTATTAATTGAACTAAGTAAACATACAGCTTTGTCCAAGGAATCACTGTCAGGTCCACTCAAATCAATGATACGGGATATGCGAGAACAGGGCGTAGGTATTAAAGAAATTCATATTCGTATTAAACGTCAAATTAATCCAGATATCAGTTATAGTATGGTGCGTAAATATATTTCAGAGCTAGAATCTGAAAATAAAGAGTAACGACAATGTCGACATTATTCAAATTCGGCATTTACAGTTTCCAAGCAAAGTCCTATAATTAGTCTATTCTTTAAGATGTTAATTGTTAAATTTATGCTAAGTCATAATTGATACAAATAAGAGTAGGAGAGTTAGAGGCAATGTCAAACGAGAAAAAAGGGATTTTATCGGCATTTTTAGCCTATGCATTTTGGGGTGCATTTCCTCTTTATTGGAAATTACTTGAGCATGTGCCGAGTATGGAAATTTTATTATCGCGCGTCATTTGGTCCTTTGTCTTTACGGTAATAGCAGTAATAGTATTTGGAATGCGCAAGGATCTTCTCGCAGATCTAAAATATTTGTGGTCACACCAAAAGCATTTCTGGCAGCTTGCTGGAGCTTCATTTGTTATTTCAATGAACTGGTATTTATATATTTGGGCAGTTACCCATAACCACTTAATAGAGACGAGTTTAGGCTATTATATTAATCCTTTACTATCAGTTATTTTTGGGGTTATTTTCTTTAAGGAAACGCTTAGTCGAGTACAATGGGTTGCTACTGGAATTGCCTTTATTGCTGTAATTATTTTGACGGTTAACTATGGTTCAATCCCATGGGTAGCATTGCTAATTGCCTTATCTTTTGCCATTTATGGTGTACTAAAAAAGAAAATTTCACTTGATGCTACAAGGGGTCTAGCCATTGAAACGTTATTTATTTTACCGTTTGCAGTAGGTTATTATGTTTACCTCTTTACAACGAATCAAGCCTCATTCTTACATGTCGATGTCAAAACAGACATTCTCATGATCGTCAGTGGTTTAGTAACAGCAGTGCCGTTAATTTTATTTGCGAAAGGCGCACAAAATATTCCGCTCTATTTATTAGGCTTTATTCAATATGTCTCACCGACAATTGTGTTAATTTTAGGTATCGTGCTTTATAAAGAACCGTTCAGTCAAGTAGAGCTATTGGCATTCAGCATTATTTGGGCAGCCTTACTACTGTTCTCAGGCTCGAAAATCATTGAAACGAGAAGGGCCCATCATAAATCTGTCTAAAAGAGGCTGGGACATAACTGGTCAAAACCTTAAAAGCGCGAGAAATCAATTATAGAAACGTTGATTTCTCGCGTTTTTGATGTTAAATTTTTAAATTTTGCGTAAAAAAATAGCTTATGTCATAAGCGACGTAAATTATCAGTGCGGTCAGAGAGTGTTGCATGAAGGAGATGTCGATATTTTTCAAAAGTTGGTTGATAAATTAAAATAGTTGGTTGATAAATCGATAAAGTTGGTCGATAAACAATCAAAAGTTCTCGACAAATCTCAAAATTGCAGCTCATTAAAGATTTTTGTCGCTATTTTCGCTAATATATTGGTTCATAACCAAAAGTTGTGGGTGACATTTTTTAAAATATATGTCCTGTATATAAGTTGATCTTCGTTCCGGCTGGGCGACTCCTTGGGGATTAGCGTCACAGATGAGACCCTGGAGCGAGCAACGCGAGTGAAGCGGCTCATCGGACGCCCCCAGGAAGCTCTGCTCTGCGCTGCGCGAAAGCGAAGCTTCAGCGGCAAATGTTTTATCTGTGCGAAAGCAAAGCGACAGCAACAAATGTTATCTGTAGCGAAAGCAAAGCGTCAGCTACAAATGTTTTATCTGTGCGAAAGCGAAGCGGCAGCAACAAAGCGCCCAGTCGGAACGGAAATCAACCACACGTTTTGGTGAAGAGCTAATATATTTCCATTTTTTACTGATTGTAGCCCGTAGCGAAAATCAGCCTCTTCGAATGTATAAAAATGGTTAATCAACACACATGTTATTGTAAGACAAAAATAAGCAACTTTACTTTTCTGCCAGCATATAGTAATATGATGGCAATCAATTAGATAACAATGATTATACATTATATAAATGAGAGGTGCTTTTTGTGAGTGCGGTAGGTTCTAAATAGGAACAACTAAATGAAATAAATTTAATGACGACAGGGGATTTATGTCATAAAGTTACCCTTAATTTTGTCGTGGATTTATTTCGAACCTATGAAGATACCTACAATACTTTATAAAGCGTGTAATGATCTGAATGTACTTCATTTTGATGAGGTCTTTTTCATGATGCTTCTTTACACATGCCTTGTACTGTAAAAAGCTGTGGTATTCCCACAGCTTTTTTGTTTTTTAATTGACTATAAAGGTTCTACACTATTTGTTTGAGATGTCCTCCAATTTAAGGTGGAAGAGAATTCCCCAGTACTCCTGCCGAAAAACAGGCTTTGCAATCAGTTGGCGGAAAGGGAGGGTCAGTTGCCAAAACCTCAACATTTGAAGTAGAACCAATATAAAATCATTGCTATCTAAATGAGTAGGTATCTTCATGAATGATTATGAAAAAATCATAGTGAGGAGAAATCAACAATGAATCAAACTACTCTAGAGAAATTACAATACAATGAATTGAAGGATATCGTAAAATCTTACTGTGTCAGCGGTTTAGGTAAACAGTTATTAGATAAATTAACGCCTAGTTCAAGTTTGACGGTTGTTAAAAACCGTTTAAATGAAACGACTGAGGCACGAGCAATTTTAGATGCGGAAGGCCATGTACCATTTTTAGGGGTATCGAATATTGACAGCACCATTAAAAAGCTTGAAAAGGGAATCATATTAGACCCAAGTGAGTTAGTTAGCATCTCAGACTTTTTACGCGGCTGTAGAAAAATTAAAAAATTTATGCTGGAAAAGGAATTTTTTGCGCCAGTACTTGCATCTTATGCAAATTCGATGGCTGAATTTAAAAGTGTGGAAGAGGAGATTAATTTTGCAATTAAAGCAAATCGTGTTGATTCGGCTGCTAGCAGAGAATTAAAGCGTATCCGAAATCATATCGAAACAACAGAGGAAAAAATTAAAGAACGCTTAACTAAATTTTTAAATAGTAGTGCAAATAAAACATACATCCAGGAATTCTTTATAAGTAAAAAGGATGATCGCTACACGATACCCATTAAGGCTACCTATAAAAATCATGTGCAAGGGACTGTAGTAGAGGTTTCATCTAAAGGTGCAACGGTCTTTATGGAACCAAGTGCAGTCGCTAAATTAAATGTGGAATTGGCCATTTTGAAGGCAGAGGAAGCGGTGGAGGAATATCAGATTTTGGCGACATTATCAGGGCTCCTGATGGAAAATATTCGTGAAATCAACATCAACATGGAGTTAATTAGCCAATATGATATGGTGTTTGCTAAAGCTAAGTTTAGCAAGTATATTGGAGGCGTAGAGCCGAGCTTAAATGATTGTGGCTATATTAAGCTCGTCAATTGTAAGCATCCACTGTTAACTAGTGGAGTAGTGCCACTTCATTTTGAAATTGGCAAAGACTATCGCAGTTTAATTATTACAGGGCCCAATGCTGGTGGAAAAACAGTTGTATTAAAAACCATTGGCTTGTTAACATTAGCTACCATGTCGGGCTTTCATATTGTTGCAGATAAAGGAACTGAAATAGCCATATTTAATAATATTTTTGTCGACATTGGTGATAATCAAAGTATTGAAAATGCACTGAGTACGTTTTCATCTCACATAAAAAATCTTTCAGACATTATGAGAGCATCCAATAATAATACGCTTTTACTATTTGATGAAATAGGTAGTGGTACTGAACCAAATGAAGGTGCTGCATTAGCCATTTCCATTTTGGAGGAGTTCTATCATATGGGCTGTATAACAGTGGCGACTACTCATTATGGAGAAATTAAGCGTTTCTCTGAAATGCATAGTGATTTTATGAATGCGGCTATGCGTTTTAATAGTGAAACATTGGAACCGTTATATAAATTAGTTATCGGAACGTCTGGAGAAAGTAATGCGCTATGGATTTCCAAAAAGATGAATATACGCGAAACAGTTTTGCAAAGAGCGCAAGATTATTTGGCCAATAAGGAATATCAGCTGGAACGTGTTAAGGATAATCAAATCAGGAAGCCTAAGGTTGAAAAAGAGGATATCAAAGTTAAATATGATTTTCAGAAGGGAGATCGTGTGAAGCTTTTAGATCATGATGACGTTGGAATCGTCTTTAAAGAAATGGATAATTTCTATAATGTTGTCGTGTTTTATGAGAGCGAATTTATGGATGTAAATATCAAGCGACTGACTTTGGAGCTACCGGCAACAGAATTATACCCCGAAGGATATGATTTAGAGACATTGTTTGTGGACTATAAAGAACGAAAGCTTCAGCATGATATAGAGCGTGGATCAAAAAAAGCACTGCGTAAAATTCAGAAAGAAATTAGAAAAGATAATTTGAGCTAGAAGAAAAGGGATTGCACATATATCTTAAGTGTGCAATCCCATTAATAATTATTGAACCGAATTTATTTGTGCTTTAATTGAATAATAAGTTTCCTCAATTTTTTGTTTATAAGGAAGGTCGATTAAATCGTGTGAATCCATATAGGCCATCTTGGCAATTTCATAGGCTGTTGTCAATTCACCGAAATGTGCATAGCAAAGAGCTTTGTAAGAAAAGCATTCATTGAAGCCTAATATGTCAAATGGATGCAGGATGAATGAAGGAATGTTTGTAAATTGTTCAAATGCTGTCTTAGCTTCTTCATATCGACCTAGCAAATATAAGGATTTTCCTTTTTCACAGTAATATAAGTTCTTATCAAATTTAATGGAGCCCATTTCCATGAGTGGACGAAAACGCTCTATTTCCTTTAGTGCCCTTTCATAATCATGAGTGTAATTGTTATAATAATGTGCTTTTAAAGTGAAAATAAATGCATCTACATCTACTTGTTCGGCAAAAACTCGATACTGCTCAAGCTTCTTTATCATTTGCTCTGCTTGCTCGAAATCATTGTCAACCATGGCACAAAACGCTGCAATACGGTACAAATCATCGATATAATAGTAAAATTGATTTTTATGTGCATTGACAATGGTATCTTTAACGAGTTGTTTACCTGCTTCATGTTCTCCGATTGCTAATTGAATAATGCTAATATAATAAGCCATTTTCCCAGTATCTCGTGAATCTAATTGATAATTTTCTTGCTCAGCCTCTTTTTTAGCCTGTAAAATACAGGAATAAGCCATTTTATAGTTTCGACCTTCCGTGAATATGGCCAACTGTAATATATAAGTTTCAAACCAATGGCTCAGTAAATTAATTTCTTTAAACATGAAGCGTGCTTGTTGGAGAGGGGACTCCCATGTCGTTAATCTCATTTGATATTGTGCTGCTGCATATATATACAATAAACGACCTGCTTCATAGCTAAGTGGGAGCTCTTCTTCATACGGCTTAATCATCTCTATGACTTGCTGCAGCTTCTCTGTATCACCAAGTTGTATTTCTGCATATAAAATTTCCACCTGCTCTAAAAGTTGACGAATTGTAGAGGGTGCTACTTCTTCAAGTAATTCACTTGCTTTTACCCCTAAACGCTCCGCGATATATTCAAGACTTTCCATCGAGGGCTTGGCCTTATCATTTTCAATTTGACTTAACATACCTTTTGTTAGACGATCACCGGCAAGTGCCTCTAATGTTAATTTTCGTTCTTTCCTTAATTTGCGAATTCGTGTGCCTAAAGAGTCCACTGCCTCGCCTCCTTTTTTTATTAATAAGTATATTCATGTTTAATTATATTAAACTTTTACTTGCGTGAAAAGTGGGAAGTGTGTTATATTTTGTTTAATAAAATTAAACTTTTTAATTTAGTTAAAAAAATGGAGGTGTTTTGGATGACTGAAGCAGAAAAATATAAAAAGGCAACGTATCATTTATGGACATTTACAGCTAGTAAAATGATTTCGATGCTTGGGGCAAATGTGCTGGCCTTTGGGTTCAGTTTGTATATTTTAGCAATGACGGGATCAGCAATGAGCTTTGCAACCAATATGATATGTTCTGTTTTACCACGAGCACTACTAGCACCAGTGGCAGGTTATGTGGCAGATAATTATTCGAAAAAGCGCACGATTCTTAGTGCACAGGCTGGTACAATTTTGACAGTAGGGGGCTTACTTCTTTATACAGAAACAGTTGGAATGTCAGTTTATGCTATTTATGTGACAACAATATTCAATACGATATGCTCTGCATTTTCAGGTGTAACGTTTTCATCTTCCATTGCTACATTAGTCAATCCAGAGCGTTTACAAAAAGCAATGTCATTCAATCAGTTGTCTACGTCAGTGGCTGCGATTGGTGGGCCAGTAATTGGGGGAATGATGTACGGATTTTTCTCATTGGACGTCTTTTTAATGATCAATATGGTAGCCTATGCGAGTGCTTTTACTTTAGAATCGACAATGAATTTTAACCTTTATAGTACAAGAGGGCAAGATGTGGAAAAGGAAAAAATATGGGCAGGGCTTACTAATGGTTTTCGTTATATTAAGCAACAAAAAGTCGTTAAAACTGTTATGTGGGTTTCTTTATGGATTAATTTGTTTTTCTCCGCCATCGTTGTAGGAGGAACGTATATTATTATTGAATTACTAAAAGTAAAATCAACTCATTTTGGTTTTATTGAGGCATCAGGAGCAGTTGGGATGCTTGTTGCCTCCCTCTATTTTGCTACACGATCAGAGGTTAAGGCGCCACTACGTTTCTCTAAAATCAGCTTATTGCTGTTGGCTAGTAGCTTGGGGCTCGCTGTCGTTCCGTTAGTTACAGATTTTTCTTATTTAGGAATTGTTAGTTTTTACATTGTGATTTATTTTATTTTTGCTATTTTTGAAATGGGAATTAACATGCCAATTGGAGTTTATATGCAGAGGCTAATATCAGAAGAATATCGTGGACGTGTCTTTGGACTGATGGAAACAATGGCAATGTCTATGATGCCGATTGGTATGATGGTTTACGGTATCTTGTACGATACATTCCCAGCAACGGTTATTTTACTTGTTACTAGTGCTATTATCATAACGATATCGCTAGTGATGCTGCGAACATCTGTCTTAAAGGAAGCACATCCAGAGTTTTATACGAACGGAACTCTGACAGAGCGAACGGCAGGATAAAATCATTTCATATCATCGAAGTTGAGGGTTTTAACCTATCAAGATAGTCACAAAAATAAAACAGGTATGCAAAAATGAACGGCATGCCTGTTTTATTTTTTATTTTACTGATCCTCAATCACAATATAAGTTGCTTTAATTGGCCCATGTACACCAATGACTGGAATCATTTCGATATCTGCCGAGTTACTTGGACCTGTAATAAAGTTGATGCAGGAGGCAATTTGTTCTCCATTTCTTATTTTTTCACTAATTAAGCGAGCGGCTTGGGTCATTCGTGGAACAATTGTACTTTTCGGAATCAAAATAATAGAGTTTTCTGGTAAAAAGCTGACGGATCTACCTTTATCCTTGCTACTAAACAGTACAGCAGTTCCTGATTCTGCTAATGTTATTTCACTAATCGTGATACCAATGTTTGCTTTTTCAGCCTGGCGGATATTTTCCTCTGGTTGTTCAGAGTCCCATTCATACAGTTGAATATTCATTTGTGGCCACTGCTTAGTCATTAAGGATGATAGTCCATAGCTTTGAAAACGCTCGTCCTTCCACGTTATAACAGAATGGCCCCCGTAATTTTCAACTACTTTTTGTAATTCATCTGAAAGATTAGTTGTATTTGTTATGACGATTTCTGTCTCAATGTTTTTGCATTGATCAATTAAAACCTTTACTAATTCATCTTTAGTTGCACCTTTTAGGACTCGATCCTGTGGTTGATATTGCCACGTTGGTCGTGTAAGTTCTGTTTTGGGGGTATGCCCAAGCTGTTGCGCAATTTTTGATAAAAATGCATCTCTTTTTTCAATGATACCTGTCATTATTCCTCGCCTCCTTTTTCACGGTGTTTAAACCAGTCACGGAAACTATCTTTATTTGGAGCAGGAAAATCTCTTGCTTCCGTCCATGCTTTTAGTGGACCTGGGCCATTTGAAATTTTATGGTCTTTAGTAAATGGAGACATTGCTGGTGATGCCATTTTAGTCGCCATTTTATATAAGGTAGGGGAGGAAGCACCTAAACCAAAGGCCTTCATTAATAACTTTTCCGATATAGGAGCTTTTCCTTCGTTTTCAACAATTACTTGGCGATGTCTAAGAATAAGCTGATGTAACGGAATTTTGACAGGACAAGCATCAGTACAAGCTCCACATAATGTGGAAGCATACGGAAGCTCCTTAAAATCATCATAGCCCCCTAATAATGGTGAAAGAACGATACCTACTGGACCTGAATAAATAGAGCCGTACGTATGTCCACCAACATGACGATAAACAGGACAGACGTTGATACAGGCTGCGCAGCGAATACATTGTAAAATGGGCTGAAATTCACTGCCTAAAATGTCCGAGCGTCCATTATCAACGATTACTAAATGGAATTCCTCAGGTCCATCAGTGTCACCTTCATCTTTGATCCCTGTTAATGTTGTAATATAGCTTGTTAGCTTTTGCCCGACAGCGCTTCTTGTTAATAAACTTACTAGCACTTCCATCTCTTCGAAAGAGGGAACGATTCTTTCCATTCCCATTACGGTAATTTGTGTTTTAGGCAAAGCTGTTACTAAATCTGCGTTCCCTTCATTTGTAACGAGTGTAATCGAGCCGCTTTCTGCAATAGCAAAGTTACAGCCTGTAATGCCAATATCTGCTGTTAAATATTCATTCCTTAATTTTTCACGTACATAAAGGGCTAGTTCCTCAGGCTTTTCTGTTTTCTCATAGCCTTGCTTTTCTTTAAAAACGTCTCGAATCTGCTCCTTATTTTTATGCAAAGCTGGAACAACGATGTGAGAAGGTGGTTCGTGATCGTCTACTTGCAAAATGTATTCACCAAGATCTGTTTCAATGACTTCACACCCTAGTTGTTCTAAAGCGGCGTTTAAATTAATCTCCTCCGTGACCATGGATTTCGATTTCACAATTTTAGTAGCATTTTTCTTTTTTGCGATACTTTGAATATAGTCTGTTGCTTCTTTCGCAGTTTGCGCAAAGTAAACATGTCCACCTCTTTTAGAGACATTTTCACTCAGCTGATATAAGTAATAATCTAAATTGGCAAGCACATGCTGTCGGATTTCCTCACCGTGTAATCTCCATTCTTCCCAATGTCCTAGCTCATCAGCTTGTTTTAGTCTACGTGTTTGAAAGCGTTCCTGTGCGCTTGACACTGCTCCACGCATAAAGGTATTTTCTAATTCTTTCGTTAATCGATGTTTAAAGTCTTCATCACTTGTTTTCATTGACATTTCTTTTATCCCCCTTAGCTTCTTTCAGCGAGTATCCAAGCACAAAGCCGATTCTGAACGCAATTATGTCGAGGCATAATTGATCAGCTGTTTAATACTTCCGCAATATGCATGACTCTAATAGGCTTTCCTTGTCGATTAATTCGACCACCAATATTGATTAAGCAGCCAGCGTCAGCACCGATTAGAATGTCTGCCCCTGTTTCTTCAACATCATGTACTTTTTCATTGACCATTGCTCCTGAGATATCGCCCATTTTTACCGAAAATGTTCCACCAAATCCACAGCATCGTTCTTTCCCTGGGAGTTCTACATACTGTAATCCTTTAACATGATTTAATAGTTTAAACGGTGCTTCCGTAACACCAAGCAGGCGTGTCATATGACAGGAAGTATGATAAGTAGCTTTACCCTCTAAACGTGCACCTACATCCTCGACCTTTAATACATTAACAATAAATTCTGTAAACTCGTATGTTTTATCTGCTAATGCTTGCGCTTTCGGCCCCCAAACAGGATCTTCCTTAAACACTTCTGGATATTCCTTAAACATAAAAGCACAGGAACCAGAAGGGGAGACGACATATTCGGCATGTTCAAATGCTGTGATCATTTTTTTCATGGCATTTTTAGATTCTTTAACATAGCCACTATTGTAGGCAGGCTGTCCACAGCAAATTTGATTTTCTGGAAAGTCAAGGTCACAGCCGAGTCTTTCAAGAACTTCGACAACAGCTTTTCCTACATCACCTTGAAACATATCAACTAAACAAGTTGCAAATAGTGTTACTTTCATGATAATCGCTCCTTTTGTCTTTATTTCCCCTCAAAACAACTAATCAACAGGTCATCTGATGACTTAGTGAGTATTGTTTTTATAATACTACAACTTTTCAAATTAATAAAAGGCAAAGCTCCTTGTGAAAATTAGGCAGTTGCTGTTACTTTATCTCGCATTAACGGGCAGTCATTGATTTGTACCGAAAGCGAAGCGTCAGGTACAAAACACTGCCTAAATTCAGCGAAAGTAAAGGAGGTAGTTGAGAGATGAGCTGCCCATAGAAGAACGATTGGTGAAGACTAATAATCAGTGGGGATGAAGAAAACCCCACTGATTAAAGCTTCAATTTATTGATTTGGTCGTTTCAAAATATTGCATTAAGACCTTTTCCACATTACTTAAATGCATTGCCATGGCATGCTTTGCTAGCTCTTCGTTTTGCTGTTTAATCGCGAGGAAAATTTGTAGATGTTCGTCGTACAGTTTTTCGCTTGTTGTTTTTTTAGAGTATAACCAAATTCGGCGTGTTTCTTTCATCGTTTCGATCATTACGTTAGAGACTTGGTCTAATATTGTTGCAAGAAGGGGATTTTTAGAGGCAGAAGAAATGGCCGCGTGAAATTGAAAATCTAGTTTTTCACCTAGTTCGCCATCTCCTTGTACTTGTTGCATTTCATCCAAAATTTGCATCATTGATTTTATGTCTTCTTCTGTGCGGTGAATGGCTGCGCTAGCCGCTGCGCCCACTTCAATAATTTTACGTACTTCTAACAAATGAGAGACACCTTGCTTATTTGTTAAAATGGCCGTTGATAAGGGAAAATCAAGCTGATTAGATTTGATACTTTTAACAAATGTACCCGAACCTTGTTTGATTTCAATAAGCCCCATTGCTTTTAGAGCAGAAAGAGCTTCTCGTATGGCCGATCTACTTACTTCTAATTGTTCAGCAAGTTGTTCTACAGAATCAAGTCGGTCACCAGGCTTTAGTTCGCCAGCTCTAATTTTTTCATAGAGGATTTCGGATACTTCCTCATATATTTTTTTCGGTTTAATTTTTTTAAATTCCAAGGAGCTACACCTCATTTATCTCTATCTATTCCTGTATCGTTATTATTATACATGATGAAAAGTAATTTACTCACTGTGTAAAAGTGAATCCTTTATCCTCGCATTAAAGGAGCAATAATTTATTTGTACCAAAAGCGAAGCGTCAGGTACAAGAAACCCACCTCAAAATTCAAGGAAAGCAAAGAAGGTAGGTGGTCGATTAATGGTTGAAAGTCAGTGTTCGATATTTAACTAAAAGCTTCAAAGAACCTTACTGCTTTAGCGCTAAGAGCAGCCAAGTAACACTGTATGTAGAATTATGGTGAATTTTGTTGACAGATAATACAACGGGGCGCATAATGCAGAAGTACATTATCAAATAAACCTCGGTGTAATGACGTTTGAAAATTAAATTGTGTATGATAATATGCTGGAACTTCACTTTTTCAACACCCTTTTGTCAAGAAACGTTCACAAACAGGAAGGGCGCAATTTACAGTGATTTTTGGTACGATGGAAACAGTAACTGTAAGGAGCGAATGAAAAATATGGAAACTGATATTAACGTATTTTTAGCTTTCGGTGCAGGGTTTTTAAGCTTTATTTCACCGTGTACCCTTCCACTGTATCCAGCATTTTTATCATACATAACGGGTATGACATTAGATGAGCTAAAATCGGAACGAGGCATGATGCAAAAGCGTGCTATTATGCACACATTATTCTTTTTATTAGGATTTTCAATTATTTTTATAATGATTGGACTAGGGGCATCATTAGCAGCAGAGTTCTTCCTTAATTATCAAACATTATTACGCCAGGTTGGTGCCATTTTAATCGTTGTATTTGGTTTAATGATTGTGGGATTACTACAAGTTGATTTTTTAATGAAGGATCGAAAATTCCAATTTAAAAACCGACCATCTGGTTATTTTGGATCTGCTTTAATCGGAATAGCCTTTGCGGCTGGCTGGACACCATGTACAGGTCCAATTTTAGCGTCGATTATTTCATTAGCTAGTGCAAATCCAAGCTCAGGCTTTAGCTATATGTTAGCTTATTATTTAGGTTTTGCGATTCCTTTCTTCGTGTTATCTTTCTTTATTTCACGTATGACTTGGATTCGTACACACAGCCAAAAAATTGTGAAGATCGGCGGTTATATTATGATTGCCGTTGGGGTATTATTATTCTTTGATGGATTAACGTATATAACACGCATTTTACAGCCTATTTTTGGTGAATTTACAGGCTTCTAATCTGCTAAACTAAAGAGACATACCGTACTTTAACGTGGAGGGAGATGAACATGTGCCTACAGTTTTAGTAGTGGATGATACGCTATTTATGCGTGTTGCAATAAGTAATATGTTAACTGAATGGGGTTATGAGGTAGTCGGCAAGGCAGCCAATGGTAAAGAAGCTGTAGCGATGTATCGTGAGTTACAACCAGATCTTGTAACGATGGATGTAACAATGCCCGTTATGACAGGTATCGCAGCAGTAAAAGAAATCATCCCTGAATTTCCAAATGCAAAAATAATTATGATTACGGCTTTAGGACAACAGAAGTTAATCGTGGAAGCGATTGAAAGTGGTGCGAAGGATTTTATCACAAAGCCTTTCGAGCCAGAAAGATTAAAAGCTGTAGTTGATCAATTGATTGGATAAAATTGTTAATTTGACATTAGAGGAGGAAATTTTATGTTTAGCAATATCCCTTCTCAATATTATGTTATAGGTTCAACTATAATGGCTATTTTTATGGGTAGCTTTGTCATGGTTTTACGTGTGCGAGCATCCAAGAAACCAACAAATGAGAAGAAAATTATCATTCCACCTATTGCGATGTCTTCAGGTGCAGTAATGTTTTTATTTGAACAATTTCGAGTGTCGCCAATGGAGATTCTAGAGGCGACAGCAGTCGGTATAGTGTTCTCAACAATCTTAATTGCCACTTCTAAATTTGAAGTAAAAGGTCAAGATATTTATTTAAAACGTTCAAAGGCATTCGTTTTTATACTAGTAGGATTATTAGTAATCCGTATTATTGCAAAAGTGGTATTAAGTAGCTCCATTGATGTTGGCGAATTAGCAGGAATGTTTTGGATTTTGGCGTTCGCCATGTTAGTCCCTTGGCGAGTTGCAATGCTTATCCAATTTAAAAGAATCAAAAAAACAATTTCATTGAAGAATTAATAATAGAAAAACTACACTAGAAGAATCATCTAGTGTAGTTTTTTTGTATTCAGGCGATGTTAAATTTGAATAAAGTTTGATTAAAATGTAATTGCGATTGTAGAAAAAATAGCTCCTAATTTGAACAAAGTTTGATCAAAATAGAAGCTATTTATATAGTAAGTCGTATATTTTTGAATCAATCTTTATGTTAAATAATCGAACTTAGTTTTCAATGAAAATCATATATATACAGTTGGCTGGCGGATAGAACAGTTTTAATGCATTGCGGGAAATTTAAGTTTTAATGAAAATTCCTCGTCTTTATAGGTGAAGTCAAGGAAACCATTATATTTTTGGACTATATCTTTAATAATCGTTGTACCTAGACCCTCATGCTTCTGCTTGGTTGTTAATCCAGAGCGGTCAAATAAAGAATCTACAACGTTTGCAGGCAGTGGGATAGTGCTGTTCTTACAAGTCATGATGTATAAACCACTTCGTTTACATAGCTGTAAACTAATATTTCCCTGTGTTTTATTTTGTACTTGCCATTCTTGACAGGCTTCAATACTATTGTCTAGTATGTTGCCAAGTAATGCAACGAGATGTGTATCTGCTATAGGTAGTTGTGAGCAGGGGATATCTAAATCATATAGGATCGTTATATTTGATGCTTTCGCTTGTTTATATTTTTCGTATAAAATTCCTGCTATAACGCCCCTTTCACCTTTAATAGAAAGATTTGTTTCCTCGTAACCTTCTACAAGCTGATGTAAATATTCCTTGGCTGAAGTGCAGTCGTTTTTTTCCATTAAAAAGTGTAGTGCAGCGACATGTTTTAAAAAATCATGACGCTCCTGACGAACGACTCGAAAGGTCTCGTTGAATTGATTTTGCTGCGTCTCAATCTGTCGCAACGTTGCCTGAAGAGATATATACTCTATCACCGCTTTATTACGGTACCATTCTAATAAAATGAAAAGTACTATTACAACTAGATAAATAGCAGAAGGGTCTACAAAGAAATATATACTACAAACAATTCCTTGAATGATACAAAAGAACAACTGTGGTGATGTAAAGCGTTTTTTGAGAAAGATTACGACTATCAGAACGACTATAGTTGTCAGATAAATCGGAACAGGGAGCTGTGAAAATGTGATTTGTGCTTGTACATGAATGGTTAAAAATATCGTGAAATATATAATCGTATTAATTTGAGTCAAATTAAACCACCTCAAAAATAATGTTTCTGTAAAAAATCAACGTTCTCTTTTGTAATCATCGCTTTTTCTTCGATTCCTTCAAATGATACAATGTATGAATTTTTAGCATATAGGGAGAAGTTTGTAACAAAATGTATATTGATAATAAATGAGCGATGAGATCTAAGAAAATCCCGATCTCGGAGTTCCCCCTCAAGTTCATTAAGCGTCTGATATGTTATAATAGGACCCGTTTTTGTATGTATCGTTGTGGAACGACCAGAGCGCTCAATAAAAATAATATCCTTTTTTTGGACAATATGAATATTGTTTTTTTTCTTTAAATATAAACGTCCAGTTATTTCAGATTTTTTATTTTTTTCCATTAATCGTTCAATGGATTGTATTAAACGTTCTTTTGAATAGGGCTTCATAATATAATCATGAACCTGTAATTCAAATGCATGAACTGCGTAGCCGCTATTAGCCGTGACAAAAATCACTGTAATATTTAAAGCGTGCGAATGAATGATGTCAGCTAGCTCATAGCCAGATAAATGAGGCATTTCTATATCTGCAATTAGTAGCTCAATGGACTGTTTCTTAATTTGTTCATAAGCTTCTTCCGCTGATGTTGTAGAAAAGACAATATCAACACCATCTACCGAACAAATAATGCCATGAATTTTATCTAAATCAATTTGGCGATCATCTACTATACCAATCTTCATAATTAACACCTTCAACCCAAAATATATTCCTATACCTATCTTACTATCATAACAGATTACTCTTACTATTTTTCCATAAATTGAACAATTTGCGACATGAAAAGACATATTCGCGACATAATGGAATACATTCCTAATTTTGCTATGTAAGATAAATCTAAGAAAGTTGAATGAGGTGAGACAATGATTCAAATTCAAGAAGTAACGAAGCAATTCAAAGACAAGAAGAAATATGTCACGGCTTTGAAGCATGTTTCGTTTGAGGTGAAACAAGGAGAGGTATTAGGGTTACTCGGTGAGAATGGCGCTGGAAAGACGACTTTGCTGCGTACGATTGCAACGCTACTAGAGCCTACAGCTGGTCAGGTCCAAGTTGGGGGTTTTAATACGGTAAAGGAGTCAGCAGAAATTCAAAAAAAGATTGGGGTACTCTTCGGGAGTGAGACAGGGCTATATGATCGGTTTACAGCACGGGAAAATCTCGAATATTTTGCAATGCTATATGGACTTGGAAAGCATGAAACAAAGGTACGAATTGATGAACTTTCAAAAATGTTTGGTATGAGAGACTATTTGAGTCGTAAAGTAGGAGATTTTTCAAAGGGAATGCGTCAAAAAGTTGCTATCGCGCGTACTGTAATACATAATCCACAAATAATAATATTTGATGAACCAACGACGGGTCTCGATATAACTTCCTCAAATGTATTCAGACAGCTTATACATCAGTTGAAAAGGGAAGGAAAAACAATTATATTCTCTAGTCATAATGTGGAGGAAGTATCAATGCTTTGTGATGCTGTTGCAATGATTCATCAAGGAGAGTTAGTTTATCATGGAACACTTGAACAACTGTATGAGCAAGAAGGCAGTCGAGATTTGAATTATATCTTCATGAGTAAGTTGGTAAGGGGTGGAGATGATTATGCTGTTTAATATTTATGTTAAAGAATTGAAAGATTGTTTTAGAGATCGTCGAACACTTCTATTGTCAGTTGTTTTACCAATTGTGCTTATGACAGGGTTTGTCTTTCTTTTTGAGCAGCTAGGTTCACATGGGAAAGATGAAGTTTATACAGTTGCTGTTACGCAATCATTTGACGAAGCTGATAGAGCTATTTTTGCAAACTATAAAAATCTCGAATTTATAGAAGTTAATGATCCTAAAAGTGCAGTTTTAGATGGGCTTGCAATTATTGGGCTTGAATTTAGTAGAAGCTTTAAGGATGTTGAAAAAAGTAATGATGCGATCAAAATTACAATAATCGGAGATGCACTTAGTCAAAATTCTGCGATTGTTATGTCCAATATAGAAAATGCACTATCGGATTATGAAAGAACAATCATAAGCGAACGTTTACAACAACATAAAGTTGACATTTCGACAATTGAGCCGTTTTCAATTGTTTATGAGGAAACAATTGATGGAGATTTTTCACTGGCGATGCTAGCTTATTTAATTCCGTTAATTTTGGCAGTATCTGTTGGCATAGGAGCAGGACCGGCAGCGGCAGATTTGTTTGCAGGAGAAAAGGAGCGTAAGACGATGGAGGCGCTTTTAATGACGCCTATAAAACGTTCTACATTATTGTTAGCGAAATGGCTGGCAGTTGCTACTATAGCAACACTTACAGGGCTTGTCACTTTAATCGTGATTGTCATGGAAATCTTCTTATTTACAACAGATTTAAAAGCCGCTATTTCTTTAGGAAAAGAACCGTATATTGTCGTCGTTATAGCTATTTTGGTAGTAATTGTTTATGCATTAGTATGTGCATCCATCTTAATGCTGACAAGTATTTTAGCAAAAACTATAAAAGAGGCACAAACTTATAGTGCACCGATTTTAATGCTCATCCTAGTTCCTGCATTTTATGTTATGGGATTAGGTGTGAATGAATTAACATTTTTTGATTTTGTTATTCCGATTGTGAATTTATTTGCGATATTTAAAGAGTTACTTTTAGGAATTACTCAATATAATCATATAGCTATGACACTTATAAGCAATCTTGCTTTAACTTTAATCATCTTTATCATCTGTCGAATTTTGTTTATGAAAGATCGATGGGTCATGAATTCATAGATAAAGGAATTTAGAAGATTTTCTTATTTACTAGAACAATGCTTATGGGGCAATTTATGTAATGAAAAGTTGTCCCGAAGCATTAGTAAACATGTTTAAAGATGAAAAGGGGGCGAAAAATGTGTTAGCAATCCACTCACTTTCAAAGGTTTATACTGATAAAATAGCTGTTAATAATTTGGAGCTAGCAGTAAAAGGTGGAGAGGTGTTAGGGTTTTTAGGTCCTAATGGCTCTGGTAAAACAACTACTTTTAGGATGGTATTAGGCATTATCCCACCTACTTCGGGTACTATCCTTTGGCACAATAAAATGATGCAGCGTTTACCTAAAAAAACGATAGGATACTTACCTGAGGAACGAGGGTTGTTTGCTCATATATCAGTGCGTGAACAAATTCAACTGTTTGCACGATTAAAAGGAATGCCCAAAAGAAAAGTAGACACAGCCATGCATTATTGGGCAGAACGACTAAAATTTACAGAATATTTAGATAAAAAGGTCAGTGAACTGTCAAAAGGAAACCAGCAAAAAATACAACTAGCAATTGCGATCATCCACGAACCATCATTATTAATTTTAGACGAGCCATTCAGTGGATTAGATCCGCTCAATGTAGAGCTATTAAAAAGCGTTGTTCATGAAATGAAACAGAAAGGCACAACAATTTTATTTAGCTCACATCGTATGGATCATGTAGAGGAGCTATGTGAGAAAATTTGTATTTTAAAGCAGGGGAAACCCATTTTATCAGGCTATATTGACGATATAAAGAAAAATTTTGGACAAAACAAGCTTGTAATCGAAGGAAATGAAGATTTTTCTTCACTTCAAGGGATGAAAGAGATTCAGGATTTTAAATACACTAAACACGGTGTGACATTCATGATTAAATCTCCAACTGTAGCACAAACTATTTTTTCGAGACTAAAAGAATTTAGTGCTATTACAAAATTTTCACTAGAAGAACCATCTTTAAATGACATCTTTCTTGCAAAGGTAGGTCATCACGATGAATGAATTCTTGATAATGTTTTGCTCAAATTATAAAACGATGTTCAAAACAAAGAGTTTTTTAACGGTTACGATCATGATTGCATTAGCGATTGTAGTGGTTTTTAATATTGATCGTATTTATCAGCTAATAGGTAAGGGAGAACAGCATACGTCTATTTTAGTGACTGCGAACAATCAAGAAATAGCAACGACCTTACAGGATTTTTATTCGATTAATAAAGTAGAAGGTATGGAGTTACAATTTGTTGATAGCCTTGAAGAAGCGAAAAAGATGTTAGAGAAAAAAGATGAATACGAATACATTTTAAATGTTGAGGAAAACGAAGAACTGAATATTCAAGCAACGATAATTACAGAAACAGAAAAACACATTGAAACGAATACATCAATCCAAATGTTTCTAACTATCTATCAAAGCTATCTCTATATGCAGAAAATTCCTTTATCGGTTGAGGACTCAAGAGCGATGATTGGACCTATTGATATTTCCACAGATTCGCTAATAAAGGAACTCAAGACAGCTAGCTATAATACAACAAATATGTTTTTTGTGTATGCTTTTGTGTTCATTTTATACTTTTCACTTGGTTTATATGCTTCACAGCTAGCTAATGCAGTTGCTTCAGAAAAATCCACACGTGTAATGGAATTAGTGATTTCTAGTATTTCTGCGACGAATTATCTTTATGCTAAAATTTTTGCAACCCTCGCGGTATCGTTTACACAAATTGGGATTTGGTTATTGGTGTTTACTGTGTCATTACAGGTAGGAAGTTATGAGCAATTGACAATATTTCAGGATATTTCATTGGACTCATTAAATATACCACTAGTTTTTTTAGGTATTATATTTTATGTATTAGGATTTGTATTATATGGCTCTTTAGCTTGTTTAATAGGCTCTTTAATGACAAAGGCAGAGGAAGCTTCACAAGCTATTTTTCCAATTGTTGCTCTATTACTTGCTGCATTATTAATCGGTGTGGATGGCATAATGTCACCAAATTCAACATTGGTACAGGTGACTAGCTATATCCCGTTTTTTACACCCATTGTTATGTTTGTTCGCTTAGCATTTGTGGAAGTCAACTATGTAGCAATTATTTTATCAATTCTAGGATTACTAATGACAACCATTTTTGCTGTCATTGGTGCGGCTTATGTCTTTAGAGGTGGTATTCTCCTCTATACAAAAGGTTCGTTTAAAAATTTAAAGAAAGCATTAAAAATGTGAGTGGATGCATTGGAATGGAGGCTGGGCGACTCCTTGGGGATTAGCGTCAAAGAGGATACCCTGGAGCGAAGTAAAGCGGTTCATCCGATGTCCCTAGAAAAGCGCCCAGTCGGAACGGAATTCACTCCACGTTATGGTATAAGCCTAAAATTATTTTAGACTATCAATTCTTTCAGGAAGAACTTAAAAAATAACTTTAAGTAAGATGAAACTTAACGAAGAGCAGTAAAAACGCTGCACATTTTTTGTGCAGCGTACCATTAATCAAATAGATGTTCATATGGGGAAATGTCAATTTGCATTTCATCTAATTTTTTGCGTAAAAATTTATGGTCGCGCTTAGGGGTTGCTTGAATATAGCCACGAATAATTAGATCATGGTTAATGGCTGATGCTTTTTCTTCTAAAGCAAGCTCGCCAATTTTTCCTGCTATTTTTTCCTTTGCTACTTGTCTAAATAGCTCAGGTACGGGGCTTACAAGTTCATATAAAAGCTCTTTCTCAGGTTGTCCCCATAAATGAATGGTTTTATCTAAATAATACTCTTGCCAATCTAAATCAGATTTACCGTCCTGCTTCGGTAAAGCTTTTAAAAATTTGCGGAACATAAAAAATCCGCCTATCGCCATTAATGAAATGAGCACAACTACCCAAAATAGGATAAACCATAAAAACCAACCTTCTAACAAATATGTTCACCTCTTTGCCTTCTCTTACTCTATTATAAAAGCTTACATAAAAAAATTCATCCTTAATGTCCCTTTTTTAGCAATTAGTCTGTATATATTGTGTAAGAAAGGAGGTGATCCTCATGGCAAAAGTCAATTTCTTAGGTGCAACATTTCGTTTAAAGTATGTCACTGGTCACAATGATCAAAATGAGCCTATGTTCACAACTAAAACGTACCGGAATTTAAACGGCTCGCATAAGGCAGAGGATTTACTAGCAGTAGCTTCTGGTATTGCTAGTCTTTCCTCACTCACACTAGACAGCATTGTAAAACAAGAAACAACAGATTTATCCTAAAGGGAGGGAAAAGTTATGACACAAGTTTTAGAGCTGCAATTTGAAACAGCAGCAGGGAAAACAGCAACGATAATGATTGATGCACCGAAGCCAACAGTAACTGCGGAAGAGATTCAAAAGGTAATGCAAACAATCATCACTAAAAATGTTTTTGGTGGACAAGCTGGTGCTCTGGTTGCAATGAGCGGGGCGCGAATCGTTGATCGACAAGTGACAGAATTTGAATTAGAGGTAGAATAATCAAGAAATGGTCTTTGCAGAATGTACTGCAGAGACCATTTTTCGCAAAAGTATGTGGAGGAGGGATTCACATGGAACAGTGGCTAAATATGATATCGGATATCGGCTTTCCTATCTTAGTGTCGTTTTATTTACTGCACCGAGTAGAGGTTAAACTAGATGCTATACATGATGTACTTGTCTCCTTAAAGTGAAATGAATTTCACAAAGATGTACGAAAGATGTCACTTAGATTCCTTGTCAACGTTGACATCCTAAGATAGGATGAGGTTAGTGTAGGTAGGGAGAGTGTTTAAGATGAGAAATAAAGTAATTGGGATTGTTTTACTTTTTGCACTAACAGCAGTGCTCAGTGCATGTGGAAATACAAAGTTTAAAGCAGATTATAACTTGGAATTACCAGACTTTGAACATGTCAATCAACGCGGAGAAAAAGTTTCTTTAGATAGTTTAAAAGGCAAACCTTGGATCGGGATGTATATTTTCACGAATTGTAACTCAATTTGTCCACCAATGTCCTTTAATATGACGCAAGTTCAAGAAAAGCTTAAGAAAAAAGGTGTAGAAGACTATAATATTGTTGCGTTTTCAATTGACCCTGACGTTGATAAGCCTGAAGTATTAGCTGATTATTTAAGCAAATATAATGTTCCCGATGAATCTAAATGGAATCTTCTTACTGGCTACTCACAAAAATATATTGAGCAGTTTGCTGTAAAATCAACGAAGATAATGGTAAAAGATGATCCGAATAGCGACCAAGTGATACACGGAAACCAATTTTTCTTAGTCGATAAAGATGGAGTCTTAGTAAAAATGTATAGTGGGTATTCTAAGAATGCTGAAGATGTACCGATTGATACAATTGCTTCAGATATAGAAACATATATTGATGAAAATTTATAGTGAATAGAAGGAAACCGTCTCTGCAAATCAAGAGGCGGTTTTTATATTGGCAAAAATAATCTAATGCACTTTTAGCCTCGTTAATAGTGTGGGAGGAGGGAGAGATTTTGTCAGTTCATTAAATTTTTGGGTGAAATGATTTAAATGGGGCAATAAATCCATCGGTTAGGATTTATTGCTCTTTATTTTTTTGAAACTATTACTTAATATGGTAAATGTGTGAATGCAATAAGAATCAATAGAAATGGATTGAATATTAAGGAACAAGGCAAAGCAATATCTGATGGCAGCTTTGTAATGTTACATTACTTAGTTCAAGATTTGAGAGCAGCAATCGTTATCATAGTATTAGATCTTATAGTGAAGATATATTACATAGACAATTTGAAAGAAATACACCACATGCTATTTATCCGATAAATAGCACGCAATATGATGGCGGTACACGAGAATATCGGAAAACCTGACAATATTTTCTAGAAGAGGTAGAACGAATATGCATGATATGAATATATTGCGAAATAAATATAGAGCTTTATACGATATTGATGGAATTTCTAAAGAGTACTTAGTTAAAATCGAACATGAACTTCAAATAAAGCTACCTAATGACTTTCGTGAAATATCTAGTTTCTATAGTGGAGGAGACGTTGGTGGGAAAAATATACATTCTTTTTTATTTTCTGATCCAACAAATCTTATAGAAGAAACATTGAGAATTAGAGAAGCGGTTGATTTACCGAATAGATTTGTTGTTATTGCTGAACAAGCTGAAAGTATTATTGTTATGGATACTGAAAATAAACCATCGATCATATGGATTGATTCAGTAGAGATAACTAAATTAGATGAACAAGATTTTATTGCGAAACCAGATGTATGGGAGGAATTCTCAGACTTTTTTAATTACATACTAGATGACGAAGAGGAAGAGCGAAAATATTGAAAAATGCTCAAAGTAAGTTAAGAAAAATTAATTATGAAAAAAGTGCTTCAACAGATTTGACTAAGATTTCGAAACATATGTAAAGAAAAAGATATAAGTCTAGGTGTGTTGATCAACCATTTTTATCCATCCTTATTAATTAGAAGGCTCTGATTTCCGCTAAGGGCTACTCGCTTTGTTGCTGACGCTACGCTTTCGCACAGATAAAACATTTGTTGCTGTCGCTTTGCTTTCGCACATTTAAAACATTTGTTGCTGTCGCTTTGCTTTCGCACATTTAAAACATTTGTTGCTGTCGCTTTGCTTTCGCACATTTAAAACATTTGTTGCTGTCGCTTTGCTTTCGCACAGAAAACATCCGCTCCGTGCAGGGTCTCATCTGTCTCGCTTTCCCACGGGAGTCGAGTAGCCCTGCGCTACAATCAGTTTAAATGGAAATATATTAGCAAAATGGTTTTGAAAATAAATAATTTCTGAAAGTGGGTTGTAACAAAATGTACATGTCAAAAGTTCATATATGGGTTGGTATTAACCATGATGATACAGATGTTTTTGAAAAATACTTTGAATTAGATTATAGTGATCCGGATATAGATATCGATGATCCTAAATATAATGTATGTCAATTTTGTAAAGATATTGGTGAAAGGTGGTATGACGAGGATTTAATAGGTGTTTTTAGAACAGAGGAATTGAGAAATATAAAAGAGTTTTTGGGGGAGTTATCTGTTTCATCAGAAGTAAGCATTGAAATACAAAATACTTGTATAGAAAAAGGTTTTGAAAATATTAATTCAATGTTCTATTATATGGATCCGGAGTTAGTAATATCAGATTTAAATAAACTTTACAACAAACTTATTTATATTGGTGTTTTTGATACTGATTTATAAGACAAGGATAGAACTTGTAGCTAGACGTTCGCATATAGCTCTACAACATGCAAATCTTCATTGACCAACAGGTGGTATTTAAAAAATTTAATAAGGATGTTTTGGATGAATATAAATATGAATTTAATTAGTATAAGGGATGTTTTACTGTTTCCAGAAAAAAATCCTGATACGTGGTTTTATCTCCCGCCCAATCAAGCTGAATGGAGTTTGGATACAGAAGGAGTATTTTCACTAGATAGTTTTGATTTTTCACCCGATTCTGATGCGTATGTGCCAGAACAGGCTAGAAAAAATGGTTGGATAGAAACATTAGATGCTGCAAGTATTGAAGATGTAGTAGAAAATGCAAAAGCTCAGTTGGGCAAACCATCATTAGACCAGTTGCTAAGTGCATTTATTTTTTACTATGAAAATGATGCGTTTCTAGAATTTTAAAACAGGTTTCTGAATGATTTATCGTAGGTGTTGTTTTAACTCAGGTAATGTGAAGATAGAAAGAATTATCTAAGGTCAGAAAGGTGTAAAAAATGGGGTTAAATTCAATTGCAAAAAATAACATTGAAGATATTCAATTAGAAGAATTAACCTTCTTAAAGGAGCAGTTTAATTTATATAAAAAACTGTATAATCAATTGAAAGCTAATTATGAAAAGCAAGAATTACAGTGGGAATGGTCAAAGGGAGGATTTTATTATAATTTTACTCCTTTTGAAATTGAAAGATCAGGGTATAAAAAAGGGAAGTTATTGAAAAAAGAACCTAAAAATAAGGACCAAATTATTGAATATGGCAAGTTAGAAAATGGCATTGTTAACACAAAGTTTTATTCAAACGATGAGTATATTTATTCTGAGAAGTTTATTCTTAAAGAAGGAAATTCATTAATTGAGATTAGGTATTCTGATGGAATTGAAATTAAAAGCCTCGATAAAATATCGATTTTATTTTTTAATGATGAAGGGCATCCACAAAAATATATAACTTACGAACATGAAATAGACTGTGAAGAAGAGGACAATGAAGAAGAGTATACTATTGCTAAGGAACTTTATGAATATAAAGACTTAAAGATAATAAAAATAAGTGTTAGAGGCTATATTAAAGATAGTACAAAAAGAATAGTAATTGATAGGGACTATAACATAGTATACGATTTGTCTGATAACTTATCAGAAATTTTTAGCCAAGATAATAATCTTGCAAGTGGTAAACAATCGAATACAAAAATATTTTCTGAGTTGGAGTAATTGTTGTAATATAGTAATTCTAATTATTGGATCATCACCAAAAGTTGTGGATGACATTTTTTAAAATATATGCTCTGTATTTTAGTTGATTGTAGTGGAGACTGGGCGACTTCTCAGGGATTCGCGTCACAGATGAGACCCTGAAGCGAGCAACGCGAGTGAAGCGGCTCATCGGGCGCCCTCAGGAAGCTCTACTCTGCGCGAAAGCGAAGCGGCAGCAACAAATGTTTTAGCTGTGCGAAAGCGAAGCGACAGCGGCAAATGTTTTAGCTGTGCGAAAGCGAAGCGACAGCGGCAAATGTTTTATCTGTGCGAAAGCAAAGCGACAGCAACAATTGTTTTAACTGTGCGAAAGCAAAGCGACAGCAACAAATGTTTTATCTGTGCGAAAGCAAAGCGACAGCAACAAATGTTTTATCTGTGCGAAAGCAAAGCGACAGCAACAAAGCGCCCAGTCGGAACGGAAATCAACCACACGTTTTGGTGAAGAGCCTAATTATTATATATTTAAATAGAGATTAACAAAAGTACAAATAATTTTTAAAAAGGAGTGGAATGGAAAAATGGATTTCTTCAAAATATTTATGTTCCTTTTTATAATTATTGCAAACATAATAGGATTTTTTGTGTTTTTTAAGAAGAAAAGTATATATTTATCTGCCTTAACAATATTATGTTTAGCTATAGTATTTGGTGGAGCAGGAAGTTTATTAGCGATAGCAATAATTAATGATCCATTTGCAATATTTTTTGGTTTGCAAATAGGGTACATTCTGATGATTAATGGCGTGATTGTCCTGTTAATTGCAGTTCTAAAAACAGTAGTAAAGAAAATAAATAGTGTAATGTAATAATAGTTTTAGACGTAGAAGCTCATACAAAAATATTAAATACCTGTCATAAAAAGCGAGGTTGATTTTTAATGAACGAGGATATTAATAAAATTATTGATTGCTTAAAAAAGGTTTAAAAGAAGATCCTTCAAATATTGTTTTTGGAAAATTAAATGAAGGTATCGAGGGAGATAGTAAAGTTAATTCTTTAAAGTTAGGAAAATATTACGACTTATTAAATTTAACAAACGGAATGCGTTGTGGTGATATTGATCTATGGAGTTACAGTGAATTAGAAAGAAATCAATATGTTCTCTCAGATATACAAGATGAAAAAGAATCATGGTTATCAATAGGCCAAATTCTATATGAACCATTAATAATGAACAGATTTGATGGGAATGTTTATAGATTTGATATGGATGAAGATGGTACTTTAATGAATTATTTTGGAGAATTAGATTTCTTTTTAAAAAATTATGTTTTTGGATATGGATATAGTGAAGTTATCCCGAATTCTGAAGATGATGATTGGTTCTTGTTTCTGAAAAAGAAAGGAATAATTTCTGATTAACTATAATGAGAAAAGTAAAAATCACATCTATAACGAAAAAAGTGTATACAAAACATTTTCATTAATCAAGGTAATCAAAGATATGAATATCTATTAATTACCTAAACACAAAAAGTACCATATGAATGACTTATGAAGATGGGAAATATTGTTATATGTGACAATCTTTCATTCTAGTAGCTAATATTACAAATGGATACAAATTTAATATTGGAACTGAGTATCTAGTATAGAAAATATATGAGAGAGAGTGTAAAAGTAATGAATATGTCTAAAGTGCATGTTTGGGTAGGGGTAAATAATGTTGATGATGAAACTTTTGAGAAGTACTTCGAATTAGACTATGACGATCTAGATATGGATATTGATGATCCTCTTTATAAAGTGTGTCAATTTTGTCTAGATATAAACGAAAAATGGTACGATGAAGACTGTATTGGCGTTTATAAGGAAGATAATACTGTAGATGTTCGTGTATTATTGGAAGAATTATTGGTATCAAAGGAGACATTGTTAGAAATACAAGACATTTGTAAAAAAAGAGGATTAGAAAATAGTAATGCTATGTTTTATTATATGGATTCAGAAATAAATGTAGCAGATCTAAACAAACTTTATAATGGATTAACTTATATAGGAAAATTTTGCACGAATTTATAATATCGATATATTTCGTATTATAAACACTTACATATCGGCGGCACTGATTATCACACGTGTTGATTAACCAAAATTATACAGTAGTTGAATGATTTATGTTCCAATGAAACACCAGGATTTCTTTCACCCTGATTCGCCATTCTATTGGCAGGGCAGCACAAAGAAACATCCGTGTAAAACCTACGAATGATAAGGGTTTGATATTATTTTTCTTATTCCCTTGTGTATGAAGAAATTTCAAACAAACATAGGCAATAAGGGCTACGAATAGCTGATTGAATACAGCATTTTTTGTTGTTCCGAATAGAACAGGTACGTTCAAGTTTTGTTTAATCCAACGGAAAAAATTTTCAATCGCCCAACGTGACTTATACATGTTGGCAATTTCTTCAGCGGTGATATCCATTAAACTTGTCACGACACGTATTTCTTTATCTTCATGATCTATGAATTGAACGACACGATGGCGTTTTTTCGTTTGTTTTTGTGGCGTCCCAAGCGTACAAGTAAAATCAGCTGTCACATTGGAATCGTTGGTACGACTACCTTGGAGCGATTTTTTGCGATTTAATTGCACATTGTCTTTTAAACGTAACACAAAATGTTGATATTCTTTCAGGTAGCGATCGACTTTATCAATAGAAAAGTAGGCACGGTCACAAACGAGGATAAACCTTTTATCTTCAAGGAATTCGCCAATGGGACCATCATGTTTTAAACCGGTTGTTTCTACGACTTTTAAGGGCATCGCAGTTTCATTAGTAAAACTAACATGTAATTTGATTCCTGAACGTTCGCCGTGATAGACAGCCCAAGGTAATCTTGTTTTGCCTACTGTAATGGTAGTTGAATCAACGGCTAATAATCTTTTCGGCAATTTCAATTTACGACGAGCTGCACGGTTGAGCTTCCCGACAATCACTTCAAAAATTCGTTTGATGATGCCATAATCAAGTGCCTTTAAATGTTTAGAAAGCGATGAATGATTCACCGAAACAAGACCGTTACTTGGACCCACATCCGCTGCGTGGCGTAAACTTTTCCACTCGTTCGTGGCAGCACCAATTAAATACGAAATGAGCGTGGGAACTGTACATTTTCGTGCTGTTTCTACATAACCGAATTCGCTTAAGATTGATTGCCATTCTTCCTCTGAAAGAAAGGTTTGAATGAGTGTAAAAATCGTGTTATTCTTGTTCAAGAGAGATTCCTCATTTCGTAATTGTTTGTGTAGTAACTAACATTTTACATGAGAATCTCTCTTTTTGTATAATTTTTATTGGAAGAAATTAGATAATCAACACGCGTGACTGATTATTTTAAAAATGGTACAGGATGAACTAAAAAAAGAAGGGTGTGGAACTTTAATGAACAGCAATTCTAAAGGTAACACTAATGTCTTTTTGAATAACGATATTTCATTTGAGAATTCTTGGAAGGAAATATCGGTTTCCAAAATAAATGAGATTATATCTGATGAATTTCCAGGAAAAAAGGATTTTATAGAGTTTTACCTTGTTAAAAATGGAGGGGTGTTTACTAAAGGGGCATATATTTACCCTGATAATTTTTATGAAATAACAAACAAGGATCATATCTCGATAGAAATTGGGAGTTTTTTTCATATTCCATTAATAGAAGATAAAGAGGATTCTTATTACACAATGTCTATTGAAAGAGCAAGAGATAGAAGGATAGATTATTCTGAGGACTTCGAGAACTTTGTTTTATTTCATATCCCTTTTGCTGATAATCATGCGGATAATGATTTTTGGATTGATATCCAAACTGGGGAAATTAAATATATGGATTACGAAAAAAGTTACGACCCAGATGATGCAATCGTTGTAGCACCTTCATTCTTAGAATTTTGCAAGCACCTTCAGGCAACACTTAAGTAGACTGTAATGTAAAAAAGGAAATTGGCACTTACAGGCGAATTTATACCTAAACCATTATTGGAAAGGTGATATTTTGAATTATGAAAGTAAAACTATAAAACTTGCTATGGATGACGGGAAAATAGTTGAAGGTATGATGAAACTATATGAGGAATCTCCAGATGATGAAGAAATGGTTTTAATAGAATTATTATTATTAGGTGACACAATAAGTTTCAAACATGAAAACTTTTTCCTAGCACTTCAAAGCCTGCGACATCATCTAGAGGATAAGCATATACAGGTTATGTGTAATGGGGCTGCGTTAAATGTTTATCCATCTACAATGCAGCTATCGATGGTTACCGGACGTTTAGCATATAAAGTAAAATGGGGAGAACAAGCTAAATTAAAAGATGTGGTTGACATATTTGAGTTTGACAATAGTTTGAGGTTTGTAAAAATCGAAGAACAGTTCAGCTACTATATTAGGTGGTTAAAAAGTTTAAAGGGTTAGCTTAGTTAAGAAGAATTTAGTAACTATGAGATTTTACAAAGTAATCGAGGGTTACTTAGTGTCAAAATAGATTTTAATAAGCAATTTTCTCACTGAAGAGTGGACTCAAAAGGGAGTGGAAGAATGCGTCCGAACAAATATTGGAAGTATTTTGATCGAGTAATGAAAGAGTACAAAAAAAGAGTGGTTTCGGATGAAGAAGTAAAAGAAATACTAGATGATCGAATGCAGGAAATGAAGGACTTAATTGAAAAAAATGAACGAAATCTTTTAGCTGATAGCTTAGGCTTATTAATAGGTGTTCACCTTGAAATGAATGCAAAAAATAGAATACTAAATGGAGAACCATCAGCATGGATTTTATTAGAGCAACAACTTTTTTGGTTGAATCAAATGATTAAAAGCAATCCAAGTGAAAGAAATGTATCGGACAGAGAAATAGGAGGGCTGATTGGGCTTTCTTTATTATGGGGTTATGAAGATTTTGCAGAGCTAACATACAAATATGCAACTAATATGTTCACGAAAGATCGAGATTTTTATTCTGAGAATAAGACTCATCATGTTTTCATGACATGCCTATATCACAAATGGAAAACTGGAGAAATGCCTGAATTGTTTAATATTTTACCAGAAGATCATATCTACCAAAAATTGATGCGCAGTTGGAACGATACAAATAATTTTGGAGAATATCTTTATGAACTTTGTGATTTTCACATCTATAGTTTAAGCGACACACCAGACAAATCAAGTGAAATTTTATCGTTCGACTGTATTCCTTACGATTATTATTGTATTCAATTACTAAGAGAAAAAGAGGGACTAGTCACACCTAATATAGAGCATCCGTTGCTTCAAACACCACTGGCTGAAATTCCAAAGGATAGACCTGGGTATAAACTTGATGAGGATGAGGTATTGCAATTCGTAATTCAAAATGAAAAAATACCTGATTCGCAACGCCTCATACGTTAAAGGCGTTTCATAATGAGATACCTTCAACAGTTAGGTGGAATATGAGTGGTGATATGCATGCAATGTTGTTACTTCTACAAGGCTTTCATGTGATGCAGTAGATAAAGATTGATTTGAATTTAAATGAGGCGATAAATCCACTAATTAAGATTTATTGCTTTTTTTAATATCTTATTCATGATTTACTTAATATGGAAAGTGTGGAAGGCAGGGTGTTGACTGTGGATGCAAATCTTATTAGAAGAATTGAATCTTTTTTAAACAAAAGTGAGTTTAAAGAGTTTAAAGGAGAACCAGCTACTGACGAAGAAATTTTGAATGCTGAACAAGTTTTGAATGTAAAGTTTAACGAAGAGTATATTCAATTTATTAAATTATTTGGAGGTGCTTGTGCAGGATTTGCTATACATGCATTTAAAAACGGAAGTTCATTGGGAAAAGCCACTGTAGTCGAGCTTACTCATCGATTTAGAAAAGGTGGAGAAGATATGATTCCACAAGAATTGAAAGATGCTTATGTGATTTCAGATGATGGCACAGGGAATCCCATTTTAATGAATAAAGAGGGAAAGATATTTATTTTTTGGCATGATTCATGGGAAGTAGAATTACTACATAACTCGCTACAGGAAATGTTAATGAAGTATTTTCCGCAATCAGGGGGTTATTACGTATAATCTGCGATAGAAATAAAATATATTCTTGAGCCAGAAAAGATTTAGCGGATCTAATATTAGATATACCTTTTGAATAGGTTTATGAGATATTTGTAAATTAATAGATTTAATAGATAAAAATATGTGAACAATCTTAAAAGTAAGATATAATAAAAATTGGAGGAAATTATGAAAATTTTCAGTGAAGCACCAGACGGTAATGAAGCGGCAGAACTAGAAAATGCTCATTATTTTAATTTGGCAATTGAGAAAATTGAAGAAAGCAATGAGTGGTTGAAGAAAGCTGAGAAGCCATATCAGGTTATGTTAGTTCATTTAGATATTTTGTTGATGCTTTCTAGAAAGTATAAAGCAGATGCAAACTTAAGTATTAAGAAAGATAGGGTTCAGAATGGAAAAATACTTTTGACACATGGTTTACTAGGTGCGGTCATAAAATCCCTTCAAAATATAGAAATGGAATTAAAGAAAACGCTGAAGAGTTATTTTATGAATTGAGTGAATATGGTCATTAAAGTATGCTGCAACGTTTCGAGGTGTAAAAAAATTATTTTTGGTGGTGGATTAAGATGAATTTTGTAGATGATAAACAGAAAATCGCTCCGTTTTTTTGGGTGAACCATGATGGAGGTTCTGCGTCCTTATGTTTAAATGTGGGCGACTATAAGCACGAGCTTTTTGATACGCGATCTGATGAAGGATTTGAGGGGAACGGCTATGATTGGAGTTCTTTAGCAATAGTTTTTCTTGAAGAAAAAATGCCCGAATTAAAAGGTATTGTCAATTTTGATCCCGAAGCCGATATGTTTTGTGCGTATTCTTCTGATAAAAAAGCATTAGAGAAGTTTGCTATTTCATTTAAAAATATATGTGAAGATGATTCTTCCATCACAGATTTATTTTCTCGGGCTGAATTAGATTGAATTTAATATAATATTAAATTTCTCTCAGGCGAATTATTGATATCAGATTCGGATAATATTTTCATTTCGGAAGAGGGAATACGTACCTTGTCTTTGAGTTCTAATATTTTTCATATTAAGCAGTTTGTTAATTAATGTAGAGTGCCTGTACTTGCAACAAATCTTTACATTTCTAAATGATTTGAAGTTTGATTTAAAACGGCAATAAATCCATGGATTAGGGTTTATTGCCGTTTTTTAATACTATATAACGGATCTACAAGTATAGATTTAAAAACTGATTTTCTTGGATAATTGTCCAGAAAAGTTGTAGTATGCTTATATTTGTGACCAGTTCCGTATTACCCCAATATTTATACTTTAATTTAAAACGGCAATAAATCTATGAATTAGGAAGAAAGATCATTCGAAGTATCATAAATTTTATCATCCGGACGACTAAGGCGAAAGAAACGAATGGGGAGGCGGAGCATTATGTCAGAAAAAATAAATAGAGAACCAATATTACCAATTAGACAGATAGGGGAAGACAATTGGATTGAAAATCTGTCATCCTTTCTTGAGGATCGTGATGTAGAAGTGATTTCGTTAGAAGATGAACAAATTTTTCAAAAAACAGAGCGATATCTAGATTGGATAATTCCTTTTCAAACGAAAGAATATTTCTTAAATTTTGGTGGTATTGAAAGTTCTGATTTCATGTACAACCTTAAAAAAATTAATGAGTGGGAAGTATTGACCAATTCTGTTTGGGAGTTTGTATCATTAAATTTTAAACAGCAAGAAACAGATAAATATATTGTTTTTTCTGAAAGTCCTAGCAATGATCCTATATGCTTTAAAAGGGACACTGCACAGGTATATTTGTTTTCACATGATCCCATTAAAAGGACTAAAGTATATAAAGATTTCAATGACTATTTATTAAATGAGAGTAAGCCCGTAATCAAATAACGCATATAAACAACCTGGCACCTCCGGTACGATAGATGTATCTATCTAAGGAGGTGCTTTCCTTATGTCAACTAACAAATTAACCATTGTACCAGTTAAACTGGATCCCATACCAACTGAAACAACCTCGACTAATTCTTTCCAACAGACAGCTGGGCCAAGCTGTCTGATTAAAACTGCTGCGGGCGAAATCTCCTTCTTCAATGGCGTAGATGAGCACATCATTCAAGCTGTGATGAAGGAGCTGGTTCAAAAATGAAGCATGATTTTACGCGCGTGCAAAATATTTATATTGTCTGCGGGAAAACTGACATGCGTAAAGGGATTGACGGTCTAGCGACCCTCGTTCAGGACTCGTTTGAACTGGACCCTTATAGTGACTCGATTTTTTTATTTTCAGGTATAAGTAAGGACCGCTATAAATGTCTTTATTTTGACGGTGACGGCTTTGCACTACTTTATAAACGTCTAGACAATGGCAGGCTACAATGGCCCAAAAATGAAAAGGAAGTACGAAATCTATCTCAACAAGAATTGCGTTGGTTATTGGAAGGTTTATCTCTTCAACAACCGAGGGCAATACAGAAATCTGCAAAAGGTGTCTTTTAATCACTACTTTCTAAATGGTATAATTAACCGCAGATAATTTGAACGGAAATGTGGTGAACAAGATGAGTATGGAAACAACAGAAAAATTAATTCACTTATTAGAAGAGCAACTCGCTGTTATGAAGCAACAAAACGAAGAGCTTTCTAAAAAGTTAGACGTGTCACTCGCCCAAAATAAATACTTGTCTGAACAAGTTCGCCAGTTAACCAAAATGATTTATGGTTCGCGCTCGGAGAAGTCAAAATACCAACCACCAGATGGACAATGTTCGTTATTCGATAATGATCCGTCTTTTAATGGGTCTGAGCAAACAGAAGAACAAAGCACGGAAACTGTGACGTATACAGTGACCCGTTTAAATAAAAAGAAAAAGCGTAACGATTCATTCGTAGAAGGTGTGGAAGTGGAAGAAATTCACCATCATCCAGTAAATCTCCAATGTGACTGTTGCCAAAGTCAGCTACATGAAATCGGCTCCACAATTACCCGTGAAGAAGCAGCGTTTATTCCGGCCAAGTTGGTGCGTGTGCAGCATATTGAGCATGCCTATGAGTGTAAGCAATGTAAAAAAGATCGTGAACAAAATCAGTTTATTCAACGTGGGAAAGCGCCGATGGCAGTGATTCCTCGTAGCATCGCAGGGCCAACGGTGTTGGCGAAAGTCATCTATGATAAATTCTCACTCTACCTACCACTTTATCGCCAAGTAAAAGAATGGGCACGTACGGGTTTAATCACCAATGATAAAAATCTTTCGAATTGGGTGATTCGTGTTGCAGAAGAGTGGCTATTACCAATTTATGAAGAGATGAAAAATGTCCTTTCAGTCAAAACGCTACTTCATATTGATGAAACTGTTGCCCAAGTATTGAATCGTTCTGATGGAAAGCGAGCACAATCAAACGCGTATAACTGGGTATTCCGAACAGTCCCAACTGAGGGGCCAGTAATCATTCTATTTGAACATGCGTTAACGCGAAGTCGAACGGTATTGGAGGAATATTTGGCCAATTTTGAGGGCACCATTATTTGTGATGGCTACTCTGCCTATGATAAGTTACCCAACATCACATTCGCCAACTGTTGGGCGCACGTTCGACGTTATTGGTTAAAAGTCGATAGCAAGAACGGACGTATTGGTTTGGCCTACTGTAATCAGCTCTACGCTTTAGAGCAAAAATTCAAAGGGCTGCCGCCGAAGCAACGTCGAAAAATGAGATGGCGCTACGCAAGACGGGTCATTCGGAAGTTTTTTAACTGGCTCGAAAAGTCTCAATTCTTTGGCAAAAACGCATTAGCCACAGCAACAGAGTATACGTTGAACAGAAGAAATGAACTAAAAGCATTTTTGTATAATGGGCAAATCGAAATCGATAATAATCCAGCCGAAAATGCGATCCGTCCAACCGTGATAGGAAGGAAGAACTGGCTCTTTTCTGTCAGTGAGGCGGGCGCAAAAGCCAATGCAATCTGCTTAAGTCTAGCGGAAACAGCAAAAGCGAATGGTGTAGATTTCTATAAATACCTCGTCAAGCTTTTGACGGATTTACCCAATCTCGCAATTCATCAACAACCAGAATTATTACAAGAATACATGCCTTGGTCCGAGTCGATTCAAGCTACATGTGCATAATAAAGCCAGCTATCTGAAAAAACATCAGAAAGCTGGCCATTTGTCGTGCGTGCCGTGAGGTGCGCATATTTTTTTGAATTCGGGCTTACAAATGAGATAATTGATATCCAAAAATTGTACACAGAAGTTACTTTTGATTGTTCTAAGAAAGAAATAGAGTATAAAGCAAATTTGCTAGATGGCGATAGTATTGATTTTAATTTCCGTTATTTAAAACTTTAAGTACAAATAACAGCAGAGATAATTTTATCTAATGCACATATAAAGAAGCTGTAATAAGCGGTTTTACATGTTTTTTTGTATTTACTTATCTATGGTGAAATAGTTTTGGTTTCAGACTATTTGGTTGAATTGAAAATTATTCGACGGGGTTGCTGAACTCAGAAAATGTCAGGAGTAAATTTGTGAAAAGATGGGATTGAATAATTTTTAAATGTTAACAGAAGGTGATTAGAAGTATGATTGCAATTAACGATTTTAACCGAATTGGTGAAAATCTTTTTAGATTTATTTATAACCTAGGTGAAATCGCTTATAGCTCTGTTGTTACTTTTAAAGAAGCATGTACAGATGCTCATTTTAATTCAGTTTTTCCTTTAATCCAAGATAACTTACTTTGGTTAGAAGAAAGTGTTGATACGCTGAAGGGGCTAGTTGAAGAGAAATTGCGTTTTAATACAGATGTTAACGAATTTAAGCATCTACATATTGTTTCATTTTCTTTGATTTTTGAGGAAAATTTTGATGTTCCGATTATTCAAATTGCTTATGGTGATGATGGGGTTTATTTGACAGTAGGTATAAAAGAACAACAAATATTTCAAATCACGCTCAATGAATAATAAAACAAAATGAAAAATTAGGTCAGGAGGTTATTTCTCAAGGTTACATTATTCCGATATACTCCCTTTTGGGGACTGATTTCGCTTCTATAGGAAAAGATAAAAAATGGAAAAAAGTAAAAAATATACAATATCTATTTATGATTATAAATAGATATTGTATAATAAGGATATAAAGGTGTATATAAGTGGATGAATTTGAAAAAGTCCTTGCGCTTGTCGCTACAGCATTTAAAGCCTTCACATCAGGCTTTAAAGACATTCACGAAATGACACAAGGAAAAAAGAAAAAGCGACGCTCTCCCAGGAAGAAGAACCGTCGCTAATATTCGGGAAGGAGGTTACCCCCCCTTCTTTAATAAAATTATAACACATCCACTTATTTGTATATATGAAAAAGGTATTCGAAAAATTGGGTTATGTAAATATGGCCTTGCTGTTTGCTAGTACAGTTATAATACTGAAGTATGTTGATTTTCAAGATCGCTCAGCCTTTGGCAATGTATTACTAACTCTGTATGGGATCACAATTTTAATCCACGCTGCAAGACTTATGTTTATAATTAAAGTGAGGTGAAATTGTGGAATATAAATTTGCATCAACTGAAGAACTTCTTGAATTTTTAAATGGAGAATTATTGTCTGGAGCTGAAGCAGCTTCAATATTAGAAATATCAACGGCCCGGCTAGGACAATTAGTGAAAGATGGAAAATTAGTAGTTGCTAAAGAACAACCTAAAATGTTCTTAAAAAGCATGCTACTGGAGAAAAAAGACGAACTCGAATTACTCCGGAAGAAATATAGACCATATGAATAGTTGAGTACCTGGTGGTTTCATTAAAAGAAGGGAGTGTTGAAAATGGAAAAGCCTTTAAACTACGAAAAAACTTTCAAAATCGAAATATTAAATGAATTTGCTAATGGTGTCTATAATCGTTTGTTAAACTTTGTTTTGAATAATGGTATGAATCAACAGGATAAAAATAATCCTTATAACGTCTTATTAGACCAGTTTGTTGAAATGCTAGATATAAATTTATTTAAATTGTCATTTGAAGAATTAGAAGTATTAGATGGCTATTGGACCAATATGAATAGCTATATTAAAGAAATAACAAAGGGAAAATTAGCATGAATAAATTAGACTTAGCTTATTTTTCTGAAGATCAGTTTCAAGTGCGTTTACAACAACATATACAACGATTAAGCAGAAAAAAAACGGTACAAAAAAATCCTGTTGTGTTTATTTTAGGTGGGCAACCAGGTGCAGGGAAAAGTTCGTTACATGATATTATTAAAGACAAATTAAACGAAAATGTTATTACTATTGATAATGATACGTTTAAACCTTCGCACCCGAACTTTGATTTACTCGTTGGGAAATACGGTAAGAATTATGTAGAACATGTTACTCCTTTTTCAAATAAAATGACTGAAGCCTTAATTGAACATTTTAGTAACCAAGGTTATAACTTAACTATTGAGGGTACTTTGAGAACCGTTGAAACGCCAATAAAGACTGCTACAGACTTAAAAGAAAAAGGATATGAAGTAAACCTTTATGTTATGGCCGTATCGAAAAATTTATCTTATTTAGGTACGCTGGAGAGATATGAAGCAATGTATTTAAAAGAACCACAAACGGCAAGATCAACGGATAAGGCTATTCACGATATGGTAGTTTCTAATTTACCTAATAATCTTGATACCCTTTTTAAAGGTGATATTTTTACCGATATTAGTCTTTTTACAAGGGAAGGAACTAAGGTTTATTCTAGTGCTGAAACGCCGTCTATTAGCCCAAAACAGGTTGTTAATGAAGGTTTAAATCAGGAATTACCTAGAGATGTCTTAGTTAATAAAATTAATAATATTATTAATCTGACCAAGCAAAATAATCACCAACTACCTGAACTTTCAAATTGGCAGAAAGAACTTAAATAACAAGGCCAACAAAGTATTTTCTCTTTGCGGGCGTAAAAGAAATTGATACCAATATCAAAGGCCAACAGCAGGATCAAGCCAAAGATAAAAAGCGAGAACAATCACTTTAAATGTTTGTAAATTAAAGAGGAAATTCAAAAAACATAATGAAAAAGAGGAGGATAAAATATGGGTAAATATAGCATTGCTAATACAACTAGAGAAGAACGCGCAGAAAGATCTGCGCGAGCGGAAGCGATTAACAGCTTAGGAGCTAAACCAGTAGCGCCTGAAGATCAATTATTGTTTCAACGACATATTGACGGTGAATTGGAAATTGAGGAAGTAACACAAATGTTGATTGATAAATACAAAGAACCCCCTAAAGCTCTGAATGATTAATTTCAGAGCTTTTTTGAAATTCATTATTAGGGAGCGTGATATTTATGAAGGATCCGTACTTAATACCAAATAGTTTTGTATTGAAAAACAAATTAAATATTACTACTCAAGAAAAATTAGACATGGCTGAAACTGCTATCTCAAAAGCTAAACTCCATTCCATTCTTGATGTTAAAGGGGACTTTGAGTATAAGCATTTAATGGATTTACACAAGCACATTTTGGGTGATATTTATGTGTGGGCCGGACAGCCCCGTTTGATGGATATAGAAAAGGCTGAATCCGTACTTTCAGGTTTGAGTGTTCGATATTGTCATCATAAACAAATTCCTGCTGAAGCTAAAGCAGCCATTGACGAATTGAAAAATGTGAATTGGCGTAATTTAGATACATATGAGCAGAAAGCCGAAGCATTTTCAAAAAACATGGCTACATTATGGCAGGTACACCCTTTCCGGGAAGGTAATACGCGAACTGTAACAGAATTTTGTGTACAATATGCGGCTACTCAAAATATATTTATAAATCAAAATTTATTCGCTGAAAATGCTTCATTTACTCGAAATGCCCTTGTTATGGCGAGCATTGGGGAATACTCTGACTTTTCACATTTGAATAGAATTGTTAAGGACGCTATGGAGAGTGGCGATAAGGAAGGATAAGCAAGGAGTTATACTTATCGATATCTAATGTAAGAAGTTTTAATTAATGGATTAGAATGAGTAAATTATGAACAAAAATTTTAAAATGTAGAGGGAGTGGGTAGAAATGAGAAAAAAACTCATGAGGAAAATCTGGAGGAAGTAAAGGCTGTCTTGGCATTTGAAGGCTTAGAGCTGTTACCAGAATTGGAGGAGCTCATCTTGAAAGAAGCTAAAGGGGAGATTATAGCACTCCAAAGCGAAGAAATGGCAATGAAAATCTTGGGTTTGAGCAATGGGAAAATTTAATCAATCTAAATATTGTTATCCTAACTCCACTATCTTGATTAATAAATTTGATGTTCATGATCAACAAAAATTAGACCAATTAGAAGCATATTATGTTGGAAGACGTTTATTTCAATTGCGAGAAAATCCATTACGTGGGAAATTGTATATCGAAGAACAAGGAAAAGAGTTATTTAAAGAATTAAAAAAAATAAGGAATTTTTCACATGAACTTTATAATTTACAAGAATGTACAGACTCTTCTTCTTTTATTGAAGTTGAAAATTACAAAAATGAATATATTCACGTTTCAATTTTAAATAGTAATGTAATGGTAATCCGCGATAAGAAAAAGATACTGCTAGAAGGCGAGCTTGAGGAAATACAAAGGTTCGTCACCAATTTTATTTTCAATTAAAAGTTAATTGTTTTAGTGATTCCACAGGATGAAAAAAATTACAAACATAAGTAAGAAGACCATTTTGTATGGGAAGGGAATACAATTCTGTCTGAGTGTGCAGAAGGTTGCTAACTTTTAAATTCAATGCAACGAAAATGTCTACTTAAGATAGAAGTATATAAGGGATGTGGATAATTGGATGTATTACTACTTGAATACTATTTTAAAAAAGGAAGCAACTTTAATAGAATTTCAGGGAAATACAGATAGATTATTTGATTATTTTGTTCGAGATGCGATTGATGGGGAGTTCTTGAAATATGTTGAATTAAAAGGAATAGCTCAAGAAGGAATGAATGAAGAAGACATAGAGAAATGTGATTTTTTAAGCGGTATAGTTGGTTTACCGATATTTTCTGAACGTTTTGTTGAAAAGTCCTCATCATTATTGAATCAAGAATGCATGTTTTATCCAATAGAAATAAAATGTAAAAATAAAGTGAAAACCTTTTATCTAACTAAAATAAATTGTTATCAACAATGGATTGACTATGACAATTCTGGGTTTCGAACTTTAGTCGATGGTAGTAAAATGTTGGACAAACCAATTGTTACTAAAGCTATTCACAATGATTTTTATTTAATTAGAGATACCATCACAAAATCAAGATGGGCTGCTAGTGAAAATTTGAAGAAGTTTGTGGAGGAACATAAACTTAACATTGAATTTGAAATAGTTGATGATTAAGGTGGAACTGATGTTAGTCTAAATAATGGACACAGAGAATTGGGAGTTTATAAAGTATAATAATCTTAACAATTTACTAGGAGTGTCTAAGATGACAAAACGAAAAAGTTATGACAAAGAATTTAAATTAGAGGCAGTACAATTAGTTGAAAGTGGCAAGAGAGTTGCTGAGGTTGCACGTGAGCTGGATCTTGCAGAACAGACATTACACAATTGGGTAAAGAAATTTAGTAAAGATGGCGAAGTTGCATTTGTTGGTAGTGGGAATTTAAAGCCTGAGGATAAGGAAAATAAAGAATTAGAAAAAAGAATACGTGACCTAGAAGAGGAAAATGCCATCTTAAAAAAGGCTATGGGCATCTTTGCGAAAGACCGGAAGTAATTTACAACTTTATTCAACAGCACCGACACGAATTCCGTGTGGCAAAGATGTGCGAAGTATTAGGTGTTTCAAGAAGTGGTTACTACGAGTGGCTGAACCGACCAAAGAGTAATCAAAAAGAACGGAAAGAAAAGTTAACCAGCCAAATAAAACGAGTGTATTTGGACTCAAGAAGAAATTATGGTAGTCCGAAAATTACAAAACAATTGAATTCAGAAGGAGTCTCTGTATCGCAAAAAACAGTATCGCGAATTATGAAAGAAGAAGGCATTCGCTCAAAAACAGTGAAAAAATACAAAGCGACGACGAATTCAAAACATAATCTACCAGTATATCCAAATCTATTAGACCAACAATTTAAAGTAGAACGCCCTGGACAAGCGTGGGTAGCTGACATTACGTATATATGGACCAGTGAAGGTTGGCTCTATCTAGCAACGATTATGGAGTTGTTTTCAAGACGAATCATCGGTTGGGCAATGGATGAGAGAATGACAAAGGAATTAGTGATCCTCGCCTTAAAACGAGCAATCAGAACTCAGACTCCAACGCCTGGGCTCATTCATCATTCAGATCGTGGGAGCCAGTATGCGTCGAAGGAATACCAACAAGTGTTACGAACTAACAGAATGATTACAAGTATGAGTAGAAAAGGAAACTGTTACGATAATGCATGTATCGAGTCATTTCATAGCGTCATCAAAAGAGAGTTAGTTTTTCATGAAAAGTATAAAACGAGAGATCAGGCCAAGAAAAGTATCATTGAATACATCGTTAGTTTTTATAACTACAAGCGTATCCATTCTTTTACAAATTATATGTCGCCCATTGCATACGAAAAGCAATATTTCAAAACTTCACAAAAAACTAAGGTCATATAATTAAACCCTTTTAACCTCACAAATAATTTAAGGGTTACGCCCCTTAAATTATTTGTGAGGCGAGCAAGCGATAGCGCGCTTAGATTTAAAGCAAAATCTCAATTTTCCCTGTCCATTTTCTTGACATAGTATCACTTTTATTGGCGAATATGAACTAGACGAAAATTGTGTGTTACGTCCAACATACATCAGAGATTTTCGATTAAAACAAGGCTTTTTTGATGCTTACCCTAACTATGACGAAGAAAATAAATTAGTTTTCTTTATTGGATGGGAATCAGTTCCGTTTTCAATTGAATTAACAGATGGAGAACAAAATGCTGTCTATGATAACGAAAAGAAGATTGCAAACTCTCTTGAAGAATTTTTATCGAAAATCATTGAAGATCCTGAATACTTTCAACAGGATTAGACATATATGGATATTCAAGTTTTAAAGAGCGAGGATATGTGATTATCCCAAGAATGGGAGAAGAAATGTAACAATTCAAAAAGCAATGAACAAGTCAATTAAATAGAACTAACAAAAAAATAAAAGGGGAGGCTGCAGTGGAAAATAATTTTATCCTTAATTTAGAGATGCCAGGAATGGTGATTTTTGACCCTTTAACAGTAACAGACTATTTAAGGGAAAAGGGAATATTAACAAATGACTTACTTGCTTACTTTGTTAGTAATGAAGAGATTGGAAAGGAAGTTATAACCAAAGGTATTATTATTCCTATATACCCTATACCAGAGTGGGATTATAGCATTATGATAAATCAAAATAAAAAAATTGATTATTATACAAAAATTGACTGTATACAGTTCGAAACAAATCAATTTCCTTTAACAGTAACGAGTGAGCTTGTGATCATTTCTGATATATCAGCAATAACCATTGATTGGGAGGCAGATTTTTTTCTAAACTATGAAAAAAACCTTGATAGTAAATCAGATATAAGCCACTATACGAAAATGCCAATCGGGAACTATGGAGTAAGTATTATAGGATATAGTAAAGATAAAACGGACATGGATTCTGAATGTGGATATGTATTTGATTTCCTTAGAGTGAACAATTTGCCAGCTTTTGATTTTTCCAAGAGCATAGATGAATATGATTTTGTCATTGAGCCATTGAATAAGTTTATGCAAGAGCAAGAAACTCAAAACGCTAGAAGCCTTGATATTAAAGCGTTTTGGTTCACTTTTGGAATTGGATATTTAGAAGGGTAAACGAATTAACGTGTGTACAAGTCACTTATGGGAAGGGAAATATTAAATGTCCAGGATGAAATATGCTGAAGATATGTTAGGGATCATGGAGAAATTAGAAACTACATCATCGACAAATGCAGCATCTTTACTAACGAAAATAGAAGAAGAGTCACGACAGGATATATATATTGATAAAGTGGCTTTTTTTTCGAATCCAATTATTACTGAAAGATTAATAAAAATTGGGCAGAAGTATCAAGCTGATGACAAAATATTAGAAGTGATTATAAGAACAGTCACAACTATTTCTGAGAAATTTGACGTTAAAACGCAAGACTTATATGATTTCTTGATTAGCCATATTGAATCTAAAAATAAAGCAATTAAATTTGTTATAGCTTCATGCGTTCCTTTTTTACCGCAATTTAATGATTACAATGAAAAGCGGAAGTATATACTATCAATTCCGAAAATTCTACCAAAAAATAAATCTATACACATATTTCGAACGATTATTGAGCAGAGAATAGATGAAATTCCAAATGATCTAAGAAAAAATATAATTAAGATAATGGAAAATTATATTTTTCGAAAAGAAAATGAAACGCTAGATGATGATACCTTTGACCAGTTTATGGATATTTTGGATAAGTTGAGATGGGACAAGTATAATGAAGAAATGTTAGGGCTTATTGGAGAATTAGAAACTACATCATTAACAAATGCATTATCTTTAATAAAGAAAATAGAAAGAGAGACAAGACAGGAGATTGGTATCGTTAGTGAGGCCTTTTTCTCGAATCCAACTATAACTGAAAGATTAATAAGAATTGGACAGAAATATAATGGTAATGACCAAATTTCGGAAGAGATTATAAGAACAGTCACAACTATTTCTAATAGATTCGGTGTTAAAACGCAAAACGTATATGATTTCTTGATTAGTCATATCGAATCTAAAAATAATAAAATTAAATTTGTAATAGCTTCGTGTGTGCCTTTCTTACCGCAATTCGATCATTACGATAAAAAATGGGAGTATATACTATCGATTCCAAAGATTCCACCTAAAAAAGAATCTATAGCCGTATTCCGACGGGTTATCAAGAGCAGAATAGATGAAATTCCAAGTAATCTAAAAGAAAATATGATTACAATAATGGAAAATTTCATTACTACCAAGAATCTGCATAGTGTTGTCCATGAATTCTATGAAGAGGTTATTGAACAGTTAAGAAGTACTGATAATTCAAGATAAGTAAATAACACTATTATTCTCTCTTGATAATAAAAGGTTCAGGTATGTTGATTAGGGAAAAATAGAATTATTATTGGAGATAATAGGGTTTTTCGTTGCTATTTGGCTTATCACAGTTGTGGATGACATTTTTAAAAATTATATGCCATGTTAATTAGTTGATTGGAGTGGAGACTGGACGACAACTAGGGGATTAGCGTCACAGATGAGACCCTGGAGCGAGCAACGCGAGTGAAGCGGCTCATCGGACGCCCCCCAGGAAGCTCTGCTCTGCGCGAAAGCGAAGCGTCAGCGGCAAATGTTTTATCTGTGCGAAAGCGTAGCGTCAGCAACAAATGTTTTCTGTAGCGAAAGCAAAGCGTCAGCCACAAATGTTTTATCTGCGCGAAAGCGAAGCGTCAGCGGCAAAGCGCCCAGTCGGAACGGAAATCAACCACACGTTATGGTGATGAACCTGCTATTTTGCAAATATATTCACATTTTATCTGATTGTAGCCCGCAGCGGAAATCAGAGCCTTCTATTAGGGTGGATAAAAAGATGTTACTAAAAAGAATGCTTGTTCAAAAAATTTCCTTTTGTTATGTAAATGGTATACAAAAATAGTTTGGAGAGATTAAATGTGTCTTTAGAAAAACTAAAAACGATTTTATCTATACCTGATAAAATTTATGGTGCTGGAGATATTGCTAAATGGAAAGAAGCTGAAAAGGAGTTAGGCACAAAATTCCCATCAGATTATAAAGAATTTATTTCTATCTATGGAACAGGTGGAGTTTGTGGTTTTTTATGGATTTACTCACCTTTTTCTAGTAATGAAAACCTAAATTTTTTTATAGGGTCAAAAGAAGATAACAATGCTTATTTTACATCAAAGCAAGAATTCCCTGATGATTTTCCTCGAAATTTATTCCCTGAAGAAGGTGGGTTGCTTCCTTGGGGAGTAACAGATAATGGAGATGTATTAAATTGGATTACCTCAGATAACCCTGAAAAATGGTCGATATTGGTGTATGAGGGGAGGTCGGGTGTTTCATATGAATATAAAAATTCATTAGCTGAATTTCTTTATGATGTCTGGAGTGGAAATATAACTTGTCATCTATTCCCTGAGGATCTTTTAGAAAATGAACTTGAATATATAGTAGGAGGTGTAGATTGAAAGTAAATGTCAACTTGATCAAAATGATTAAGTAAGTTAATGGTGTTTTTCCTAGATAAGGAAATATCGGTGGTGGCTATTCTAGTAATAAACTTAATATCTGCATAGGCAGATAAAAATACAACTTGATATTCAAGTGAACATGAAGAAATTAATTGATACTGTGAATAATAAGCTTTTCGCTGCATTAAGGTAAATTAATAATATTTGTACCAATAGTAAAATGAGGAGGGATGTTCTCGAATGAGCATTGGGCAGACTTATTTAAATATTGTTCAAAAAAGATTTAGAAGTGTGAAAGCGTTAGGTGATAAAACACTCTCGCAATTGGATAATGAACAACTGCACTGGGCTATTAATGAAGAATCTAATAGTATTGCTGTTATTGTTAAGCATGTTAGTGGGAATATGGTTTCGAGATGGACAGACTTTTTAACGAGTGATGGTGAGAAACCAACAAGAAATCGAGATGATGAATTTACTGATAGTCTTCAGACAAAAGAAGAGATTTTGACAGTATGGGAAAAGGGCTGGCGTGTATTTTTGGATGCCTTACAAGGATTAACGGATGCTGATTTACAAGGGTTTGTAACGATAAGGGGAGAACAGCATTCCGTGATAGATGCTATCGAAAGACAAATGTCCCATTATTCACTGCATGTTGGACAGATCGTTTTCATTGCTAAGCAACTAAAGGGCTCAGAGTGGCAAACATTAAGTATTGCAAGGGGACAATCTCAGGCTTTTAATGAGTCAATGTTAAAAAAATATCAACAATAATAAGAAAATCGTAGCACATGGTTTGCTACGATTTTTTGCTGTTTTGTCTTCTATGCAAAATAAAGTTGATGCATCGAAATTACTGACGGCATCTGATACAGCAACCTCTACACATTTGGCAAAAATAGCGATTAACTTACATTAAAGTATAATACATAGGGGTTCTCTGGTTGATAGAAGGGCAAAAGTAGAAAAATTATGATTCGAAGATCAAAAAAATGAAAAAAAGGTTTTAATTCATCTGTTTCATCCGATAAAAGAAGGGTAAGTTGTGAACAGAGAAGTGAAGCGGCATTCTTTTTGAGTCTAAATCATCGAGTATAGTGTCAGTAAAAGAAAACACAAAATACACAAAAATACACATCTTAAGAATTAATGAAGACAAAAGGAGAACTGTTGCATGAAAAAATTATTTGGAAGCTTTAAGGGCAAGCTCTACACATTATTTGCTCTTATCTTGCTAGTTCCAGTTATTACTGTTGGAAGTTTTGCGTATCTTTCAGCAAAAGAATCGATAAAAGAAGAAATATTATTTAGTGCAAGTGAAAGTGTAACTATGTTAAATTCGGTTATTGATAGAACCATAAGTGAAAAAGTAAACGACATTAATGTTTTAAGCGAGCAAATAAATTCTTCTATGTATGAACAGAAGGGAGCCGCTATATTAACAGAGTTTCAACAATATATGAAGATGAATCCAAATGTTTTAAGCATTTATCTTGGAACAAATGAGGGAGAATTATTTCTAGAACCAAAATCGAATAGTGCGGAGTACAATCTTTTAGAAAGAGATTGGTATAAAAAATCTACGGCATTAAAGGGAGAAATTTTAATAACGAATCCTTATATTGATCTAGGTACAGGAGATATGATCGTTACAATAGCTCGCCAAGTAAAAGATCAATCTGGGGTACTGGCAGTTGATATAAAATTGACAGATATTCAAAAACTCGCAAACTCAATTAATATCGGAAAAAGTGGATATTCTTCAATTTTTGATGAAGATAAAATGGTCATTTCGCATCCTACTTTAGAAGCAGGTAGCGAATTAACAGAGAGCTTCGCAGATAAGATTTACGAAAGTAAATCTGGCACGTTTGAATATGTCTTTGACGGTGATGACCGCATTCTGTTCTTTAATACGAATGAATTAACAAATTGGAAAATTACCGGCACAATTTTTGCGAAGGAAATTGACAAATCAGCATCATCCATATTAAATCATACGTTAATCGTGCTAATTATCGCTATTGTCATAAGTACGATTGTGTTCTATTTTGTCATGAAGGGAATCATAAAACCGATTAGATTGCTTAAGGATAGCGCAGTGACAATTAGTAAAGGTGATTTAACAGAGAAAGTGACGATTACCTCTCACGATGAGATTGGACAGCTAGGACAAGCCTTTAACGATATGCAAGACAGTTTAAGGACTCTTATTCAAAAAATAGAACAAAATGCTGAAGAGGTAGCATCATCGGCAGAAGAGTTAACTGCCAATGCCAATCAAACGAGCACCGCTACAGAAAAGGTTGCGATTTCGATTCAAGATGTTGCGACGAGTGCAGACACGCAAACGACGAGTGCCAATAAGAATGCAGAATCATTACATGAACTGTCTAAGGCCATTCTGCACATCGCAGAAATCTCTTCTACTGTGACGGATCTTTCGCAGCATGCAACATTACAAGCAGATGAAGGTGGAAAGGCAGTACAAGATACAAAAAATCAAATGCAATCGATCCATTTATCAGTAACAGATTCAAATATTAAAATTCAAACATTACACGAACGATCTCAGCAAATTACGTCTATTTTAGATGTAATTACAAGCATTGCAGATCAAACAAACTTGCTTGCTCTGAATGCAGCCATCGAGGCGGCAAGAGCAGGGGAGCATGGAAAAGGGTTTGCAGTTGTTGCAGATGAAGTAAGAAAGCTGGCGGAGCAATCCCAGGAGTCTGCCAAACAAATTTTCGAACTAATCCATGGCATTCAGTTAGAAACAGAACAATCTGTAAACATCATGGCTAAAGTAACAGAGGATGTTCAAAATGGTCTACACGTATCTGATGAAGCCATCACAAAATTCCAAGTGATTAAGACAAGCATGGATGAAATTACGCCTAAGATGGAAGAGGTTTCTTCTGCCTCTGAAGAAATGTCAGCGAGCGTACAAGAGGTGGCAGCAATTACGGAGGATTTAGCGTTCTCAGCAAAAGGAAATTCAGCTGCTTCAGAGGACGTAGCGGCATCTACAGAGGAACAATTAGCTTCGATGGAAGAAATTAATGCTTCAGCACAAGCTCTTGCGCATATGGCAGACGAGCTAAAACAGCTAATTAGTCAATTTAAATATTAATAGAATAAGACATACAAAAAAATGCCATTCCTTCTTTGAGGAGTGGCATTTCATATTGGTGAAGAAAGGGATTGTTTTTCGATAAAAGCCCAAAAAGTTTCGATAAAAGCTCAAATAGTTTCGATAAAGAGAGCTCTTGATTCGATAAATCTTCTTTTCTATAAAAACGTACTAAACGTTGTTGGAGTAATTTTCGTTCCGATTAGGTGCTTTCTGAAGGCATCGATGAACCACTTCGGGCAACAAATGTTTTCTGTGCAAAAGCAAAGCGACAGCAACAAATGTTTTCTATGCAAAAGCAATAATTATATCTAAAATGAGATCCTATATTTATTTAAATGATGAAAAAGTGCGAAATAGAAGAATTTATGCTAGTTAAATCAAAAAAATGAAAAAAGGGGTTTGAAATTATGTATTTCGTCCGATAAAAGCCTATGGAGAAATTTCTCGTTAAAAGAAGGGTAGGTTGTGAACAGTAGAAGGAAGCGGCATTCTTTTTGAGTCTAAATCATTGAGTATAGTGCCATTAAAAGAAAACACAAAATTATACAAAAATACACATCTTAAGAACTAATGAAGACAGAAGGAGAACTGTTGCATGAAGAAATTATTTGGAAGCTTTAAGGGCAAGCTTTACACACTATTTGCTCTTATTTTGCTAGTTCCTGTTATTACTGTGGGGAGTTTTTCATATCTTTCGGCAAAAGATTCGATAAAAGAAGAAATATTATTTAGTGCAAATGAAAGTGTAACTATGTTAAATTCGCTTATTGATAAAACCATTAGTGAAAAAATGAACGATATTAATGTTTTTAGCGAGGAAATAGATTCTTCTAAGTATAAACAGAATGGAACCGCAATATTAACGAATTTTCAACAATATATGAAGATGCATCCAGATGTTTTAAGCATTTATCTTGGAACAAATGAGGGAGCATTATTTCTAGAACCAAAAATGGATCTTAAGGATTACAACGTTTTAGAAAGAGATTGGTATAAAGAGGCTACTGCTTTAAAGGGAGAAATTTTAATAACGAATCCTTATATTGATGCATTTACTGGAGAGATGGTTGTAACAGTTGCTCGTCAGCTAAAGGATAAATCTGGGGTGGTAGCAATTGATTTGAAATTGGGAGACCTTCAAAAAACCGCAAGCTCAATTAATATCGGAAAAAATGGATATCCTACTATTTTGGATGAAAATAGAATGGTCATTTCACATCCTACGTTAGAAGCAGGTAGCGAATTAAAAGAGAGCTTCGCAGATAAGATGTACGAAAGCAAATCTGGCACGTTTGAATATGTCTTTGACGGTGATGACCGCATTCTGTTCTTTACTACGAATGAATTAACGAATTGGAAAATTACCGGCACAATTTTTGCAAAGGAAATTGATAAATCAGCATCATCCATTTTAAAACATACGTTAATCGTGCTAATTATTGCGATTGTCATCAGTATGATTGTGTTCTATTTTGTCATGAAGGGAATTATAAAACCAATTAGATCGCTTAAGGATAGTGCGGTGACAATTAGTAAAGGTGATTTAACAGAGAAAGTGACGATTACCTCTCATGATGAGATTGGACAGCTAGGGCAAGCCTTTAATGAGATGCAAGACAATTTAAGGACTCTTATTCAAAAAATAGAACAAAATGCTGAGGAGGTAGCGTCATCGGCAGAGGAGCTTACTGCCAATGCTAATCAAACGAGCATTGCCACAGAAAAGGTAGCGATTTCGATTCAGGATGTTGCGACGAGTGCAGATACGCAAACGACGAGTGCTAACAAGAATGCAGAATCATTACATGAACTGTCTAAGGCCATTCTTCATATTGCGGAGATCTCTTCTACTGTGACAGATCTTTCGCAGCACGCGACGCTACAAGCAGATGAAGGTGGAAAGGCAGTACAAGAGACAAAGAATCAAATGCAATCAATCCATTTATCAGTAACGGATTCAAATACTAAAATTCAAACATTACATGAACGCTCTCAGCAAATTACGTCTATTTTAGATGTAATTACAAGCATTGCAGATCAAACAAACTTGCTTGCTCTGAATGCAGCCATCGAGGCGGCAAGAGCAGGGGAGCATGGAAAAGGGTTTGCAGTTGTTGCAGATGAAGTAAGAAAGCTGGCGGAGCAATCCCAGGAATCAGCCAAACAAATTTTTGAACTAATTCATGGCATTCAGTTAGAAACAGAACAATCTGTAAACATTATGGCTAAAGTAACAGAGGATGTTCAAAATGGTCTTCACGTATCTAATGAAGCTATCACGAAATTTAAAGTGATTAAGACAAGCATGGATCAAATTACTCCTAAAATGGAAGAGGTATCTTCTGCCTCTGAAGAAATGTCAGCGAGTGTACAAGAGGTGGCAGCAATTACGGAGGATTTAGCGTTCTCAGCAAAAGGAAATTCAGCTGCTTCAGAGGACGTAGCGGCATCTACAGAGGAACAATTAGCTTCGATGGAAGAAATTAATGCTTCAGCACAAGCTCTTGCGCATATGGCAGACGAGCTAAAACAGCTAATTAGTCAATTTAAGTATTAATAGAATAAGACAGTACAAAAAACGCCACTCCTCTTTTGAAGGATGGCGTTTTTGTATATTATCGATCTTCTTCCCAACAATCAGTATTTTTTAATGTTGGAATTGATTTTGCATAAAAGACGGGATTTTTACCGGCTTTCCGTTGCTTTGTAAAGTCATCTAATACAAGGAAGGCTATTTTGCCAAGTAACAAGATGATGGCAATATTTATTAAAGCCATTAGTCCCATGAATAGGTCTGCTAAGTTCCAAACAAGCTCTACTTGTGCAAGAGCACCAAACATAACCATACCAAGCACTAAAATACGATAGGCAAACATCCAACCTGTATGAGCATTTATAAACTCAATATTAGATTCACCGTAATAGTAATTTCCGACAATAGAACTAAATGCAAAGAAAATGATAGCAATAGCGATAAAGTAAGGAGCCCAATCACCTACATGTACAGCTAAAGAATTTTGTGTAAGAATAATTCCATTACTTTCACCAGTATCATATAGACCCGCTAAAATAATGATGAACGCTGTTGCTGAACAAATCATGATCGTATCAAAAAAGACTCCTAAGCTTTGCACAAGCCCTTGCTTTGCAGGGTGTGAAGTATAGGCAGTAGCTGCTGCGTTAGGCACACTACCCATCCCAGCTTCATTGGAAAATAAACCACGTCGAACACCTTGCATAATGGCAATTCCAATCGCACCACCTGCAGCTTCCTGAAGACCAAACGCTTGAGAGAAAATCAGCTCGAAAACAGCAGGAATTTCAGATAGATTCGTAATGACAACGTAAAATGCGACAGCTAGATAGAAAATAGCCATTACTGGTACAAGTACTTGTGTAACTTTTACAATTCTATGTACGCCACCAAAAATAATCAAAGCCGTTAATACAACGAGAATAATCCCAATAACTGCAGGTTTTACATCAAAAGCTTCCCCTACAGAAGTAGCAATCGTATTAGATTGTACAGCGTTAAAAATAAAGCCAAAACATAATGTTAAAAGAATACTAAAAATGATTCCTAATTTTCGTTGACCTAACGCTTTTTCCATATAATAGGCTGGTCCACCACGAAACGTATCCCCATCCTTGACCTTGTACACCTGTGCAAGTGTACTTTCAATAAAGGCTGTCGCCATTCCTAATATGGCGATAATCCACATCCAAAATACAGCTCCTGGTCCACCTACTCCGATTGCTAATGCCACACCTGTAATATTTCCAGTACCTACACGCGAGGCCGCGCTAATCGTAAAGGCTTGGAACGGGGAAACACCTGACTCCCCTTCTCTTTTTTCAACTATTAAACGAAACATTTCAGGAAAAAGTCGAATTTGTACAAACTTTGTGCCAAATGAAAAATATAATCCTGCAATTAATAACAATGCAATAAGCATTTTTGACCATAAAATATCATTAAGGTTACCTACGATATTCGATATCCATTCCATCAGCTTTCCTCCTTTCACAATACGTTTTAGTCTACACTTTTTTTTTATAAAAAATCAACTATTAGAAAATAAAAATTATTAAAAAATATGTTTTGTTTACTTATTTTTTATTTTCTGAAAGTTTTTTTACCATTATAATGACCATTTTAGGATATTATAAACATTTATTTTGAATTAATTACCAATTTAATATTTGCTGTTTTTTATTGTTTGTTAGTATTCATTAACGCTCGTACGCGCTCTTTTTGCAAGATCCTGTCTCACGATTGTCTCTAGCCAAATATGCACTACGATACAATTTGCAACCGTTTCATTATTTCCTATAACAAAGACTTGATATTACTACACTAACCGAATGGTATCGATACTGTTGAGTTATGACACCAATACTAATTTTTTAAAATTACTTACTTAAAGACTGAAGAAAAATAATTTCTCACAAACACATTTATTATCTTGTGAAACAAGCTCAAGCAGCATAATTTTTAAAAAGGCCACGTTTTCTGCATATGGGTAGCCTTAACCTTGAAAAATATGATTTGCGAAATTGTTAAAAGTTTGCCTGTCTATGAAAAATATGGTAGCGTAGAAGTAACTTTAGGTGAAAGAGGAGAATCCACATGAAAAAAAGATCATTACGTTTTTTAAGTATGGGAATTGGGTTCTCAACTGCTGTTTTTTCTAAAATTGAGTTTCTGAGGGATGAGTCTGCCCTTTTTTAGAAAAATAATAATCTAGAGGAGATTGACCATGAAAAAAATAACACGCAAAAATCCAATCCAAGTACCAAGCCCTGTTGGCAACTACAGCCATCTTACAATAATTCCTAAAGATGCAACAATGTATGCATTGTCTGGACAAATTGGAGTTGGGATTAATGGTAAATTACCATCATCATTGACAGAGCAGGTTAGGAACACATTAAAAAACATCCAATTAATATTAGAGGCAGAGGGACTAAACGCGGACAATGTGGTGAAAGCAAATATTTGGGCAACAGAAGAAATAAATTGGGATGACTTCGACCAACAATGGGAAACAATGTTTAGAAATCCCTATCCTTCTATGACGATTGCTTATATTACTGCATTAGGACTGCCTGAAATTAAAATAGAAATTGATATTTTGGCTGCGAAATAAAAAGTAAAAATCGACAAAATCCTTAAGGGTTTTGTCGATTTTTCATATAATTTTCTTGCTATAAAAAACTACTAAACTCTCTATAAGAACAACATCATATGCTACTCATTGCGACTTAACATAACGTTAGAATAAAGCAGAAACAACAAAGGATAAACCGTTGTCGTTACTGCCTTTTCATTTTGGGAATCTGTTATTGTCTATGCAGGATTTTATACATCGTTTAGTTTATAGCATTTTCCATCTGCTTATTGGCTGTAGCATGTATAAAACCTTGCATATTTTGATGAAGATGAATCTAGCAAAAACTTCCCACTCGCCATTACACCACCTCGTACTAGCTGTATTCGGATAAGCCCATTATTTTAAGTAAAACTAAATGAACTTTTTATGGCTCATCACCAAAAGTTGTGGATGACATTTTTTTAAATATATGCGCTGTATTATAGTTGATCTTCGTTACGACTGGACGCCCCCAGGAAGCTTTGCTCTGTGCGAAAGCGTAGCGACAGCAACAACAAATGTTTTCTGTAGCGAAAGCGAAGCGTCAGCAACAAAGCGCCCAGTCGGAACGGAAATCAGCCACACGTTTTGGTGAAGAGCCCTTTTTATGTATTTTGTTACATTTTAAAGGAATTGAAATTTTGAAAATTCTCTTATTTAAGGTAAATTAATAATAGAATTAAAGGAGGAGATTTTATGGATATGATAGGCATGATTGGTGGAATGAGTTGGGAGTCTTCTGCTGAGTATTACCGTCTTATGAATGAAGAGGTAAAACGACAATTAGGAGGCTTGCATTCGGCAAAATGTATTTTATATAGTGTAGATTTTCAAGAAATCGAGCATTATCAGGCTAGGGGAGATTGGGAGAAGGCTGGACAAGTATTGGGAGAAGCAGCTCGATCTCTAGAAGGTGCAGGGGCAGATTTTATTGTCATTTGTACCAATACAATGCATAAGGTTATTGATGTCATTCAGGAGAATATTTCAATTCCAATTTTACATATAGCGGATGCGACAGCCAATCAAATAGAAAAGGCTGGTTTACAAAAAATTGCCCTTCTTGGGACAAAGTATACGATGGAGCAAGATTTCTATAAAGCTAGAGTAGAGGGATTTGGCATTGAAGTGCTAGTTCCGCTTGCTGAGGAGCGAGTGGAGATAAATCGTATCATCTATGAAGAATTATGTTTAGGTCGAATTGAACCAACATCGCAGAAATATTATATACAAGTGATTGAAGACCTTGTGCAATCAGGGGCACAAGGAATTATTTTAGGCTGCACAGAGATTGGATTACTCATTAAGCAGGAAGATGTTAACGTACCTGTTTTTGATACAACTGTTATACATGCGCAGGCCGCTGTAAATAGGGCGATTCATAAGGGGGAGTAATATGCCAAGTAAAGTACGAGAAATGGGGATCGTAATTGGAAACTTATCAACTGGTGAGAAAAATTGTATTACCGATGTAACCGGAGTGCGGGTAGGTCATGTAACACTTGATGAAAAGATTAATGAAGAAGGAGCTTATGCATGCACAGGGGTAACAGCGATTTTACCGCATGAGGGCAATTTGTTTCAGCAAAAGGTTACTGCAGCGAGCTATGTCTTAAATGGCTTTGGTAAAACAACAGGGCTTGTGCAGGTGAATGAGCTTGGCGTTATTGAATCACCCATTCTGTTAACGAATACTTTTGGCGTTCCAGCTGTAACACAAGGAACGCTACAATATATGCTCGATACGAATAGTGAAATTGGTCAATCGACAGGAACTATCAACATCGTTGTTGGGGAATGTAATGATAGCTATTTAAATTCCATACGAGAATGTTCTGTCACACCTGAGCATACTGTGGAGGCGATTCGCAAGGCGTCAAATGTAACAGCAGAGGAAGGAGCGGTTGGGGCAGGGAAAGGAATGATGTGCTTTGGCTATAAAGGTGGAATTGGCTCATCTTCCCGAATTGTGACACATGAATCAACGAACTACACGGTAGGATGTATGGTCCTTAGTAATTTTGGGCATAGCTCAGAGTTTTTAGCACATCGATATCTTGTTTCAAAAGATCAACATGAGTCGACAATATCTCCTACAGATGGCTCCATTATCATTGTACTTGCTACAGATGCTCCACTTAGTAGTCGTCAACTGACACGTATTATTAAGCGTTGTGGCATAGGTCTAGGGCGTACAGGTAGTCATTTTTCTCATGGTAGCGGGGATATTGTCATTGGCTTCACAACAGCACATCGTATTGCCCATACATCTGATCAGCTTGTCGAAACACGCACGCAGCTTCGAGAGGATCATCCTATCATGAATCAATTATTTGCAGCAGCTGCAGAAGCAACAGAGGAAGCCATTTTAAATTCGCTATCACAGGCGCAGACAACTGTTGGACGAGATCGTCATAAAGTGGAAGCTTATCAATTTTAATTGCTTATTGTTCGATTAGAGGGATGTGAAAAGATGATTGCACAAAAATTCATAGACGAACTTATAGAGCAAATTAATTTCAGCCCATTATTACCGAATGATAACCAAATGCAAAATATCTATAATTTTTCATTACGTAAGGAAACAAATGAACATCGCAGTTCAATTCATTACTATTCAACTCTTCATAATGGAACTATTCGAGTAAAACAATTTTTTTATGATTGGGCATTTCCTTTTATTTATGCAGACACTAATCTAATTGAGCAAGGTAGTCCTTTTAAAATAAATAATAGGGTTGGTTTTATTGGTGTAGACTACAAAAATAATAAGGCTTTAAGCTATTCTGTAGGATTTACAACGGTAGAGATCTCCGTTTTTGATGGGGATGTTACGAATGAAGAGTTAATTGAATATCTTTCAAGTTTAAAAATCATGAACCCTGATTTGTCCAAAAAATCATTTGCTACTGTGAGTTATACGGCTAGATATAATCAAGGAAAATGGGGAGAAGATGAGGTTTCAAGAGTAACGTGGTTAAATCCAGAAGCAATTAAATCGGATAATACTTTTTCGGAGGAATTATTAGATTATAAGCTAGATTCAGTTGGTATTGGTAAAGAAACGAATGAAATCCAATTACTTTATCGGCAAAGAGAAAACCTTACAGATGGCTGTTGGATTTCAATTGCACCTCAAACTTTAGAGCAAGATTTACCAAAACTAAAAGGGAGAAACATTGGAACGCGTCAAAAATGGAGATTTAGATTATTGAAAATCCTATATGAAAATAGGGAAATCGAAGTATATTATGGAGTTCAAGAAACAAAATATCCTGCAAGATGGGTCTGGTTTAGTCTCGAGGAAAAAATTATCCAATGCCATATCCGCTCTTCTGTAAATGAAACCTCATCATTAGTACGCGAAATATTAAAAAATACTATTAAATGGTCATGAAGTTATTTAAATAAAAATATAAGAGCCTTACTACAATTTATTGTAGTGAGACTCTTTAAAGTTGTTTAAATTTTATTCAATTTAAGCACCATTAGTGCAATAAAGAATTATTGGTTTTTTAATCGTTGCACAAAATCCAGTGCTTGTTTAGTAGAATCAATTAAAGTAGTATCTCCTTTGAATTTTCTTAGCTTGAATGCGCTTATAAAGCATTTTTCAGCTTCAACAAACCTTCCCAATTCCATCAGAGATTTCCCCTTGTGTTGTAAAGCAAAATCTAAGTACGCGTCTATATTATTGTCTTTACATTTATTAAAAGCTTTATCAAAAAACTCTAACGCTTCACTATGTTTTTTATCATATTTTAACGCTTCTCCAAGTCGTATTAATGTAACTATTTCATTTTTTATGTTTCCTTCTTCTGATGCGTAACTTAGGCAAAGGTTTAAATAATAAATTGCTTTCTGGGGCTCTTCGCATATTCTATACAAATTACCTATTGTGCTGTATAGAAAATATTTATCTTCTTCATTATTAATTTTTAATAAATTTTCAGCTTCGGCAATAACTTGTTTTAACTTCAAAGGATTCGAGGTCTTTTCTCGTAGATAATCGTTATTATCAAAATAAATAAACTTATTTAAGTCAGAAATACTTTTTTTAAAATCTACTATTCTCATCTCTTACCTCCTCGTATTTTAGATGATCATCTTCGACAGACCTGTTCTATTAGTTCAATAAAAAATTCAAATTAAATATAAGGGACTGTTTTTAGTAACAGGAGGTATCCTGCTTGTTATAAATCGCGAATTATTTCCTTTATTTCATCACTTTTTAAATGATTGTATCGTTTTTGTTTAGGAAAATCGATAGGGTGTTACCGTTATATACAATATCAACAAGTAAATCACTTCTACTGACTCGTCTAAAATTTAATGGCAGCCATTATTTCAGAGAAGCTTCAGAAAACCAACTGTTCGGTAATGAGCATTGTAAGTGGACTTTTCTTGATTTCCATATGTATCGGCATGTGTAGAATCTAAATCGAAAATCAGCGCTTTCGATTGTCGAGCATGATGAACATCGAGTAGTTCTTGATTTGCCGCTTGGAGTTGATCGAGTGCTTGTGAATCAAACCGTTTAAAAAAGCGCGATAATGGTGGTTAAGAAGCGAGTGCTGGCGTACCTAGCACTTGCATAAATACCGGGTCATATGTCAGCTGGTCCGCTGCATCGTCTTCGTGATAACCAGCGATTAATTGGTAGATTTTTTGGTGAAGTAGCTGCTCATTTTGGTGAATGCAATACGAGCGTTCATCTTTTAACTGTAGATCATTGGCAATGGTTTGAGAGCTGGGCGGCTTCTTGGGGATTAGCGTCACAGATGAGGCCCTGCAGTCTAGTAATCATGAAACAACGAAATGATTACCAACATTTTCAATAAATAATCACTCTCTCTTAATCTAAAGGTAATAACCTTTAATAAATATTTTACTTATAGGTTATAATGTTATATGATGTAATCAAGAAAAATGAAAGAGGTAACAAAATTGAAAAAACTGAACAAACAATCTTCTGTTCCTCTGTATATTCAATTGAAAGAAGTAATTACAGAATATATAGAGAAAAATATGATAATTGGGGAAGTTCTTCCAACTGAAAAAGAGCTAGAAAAACTTTATGGTGTTAGCAGAATGACAGTCCGAAACGCTATAGATGAGTTACAAAGAAGTGGTGTTGTTGTTAAGCAGCAAGGAAAAGGAACCTTTGTTAACAATAACAAAATGACACAAGATATCGGAACTATTTTTAGCTGGACTGAAGAAATGGCGATTAAGCAGAAAAAATCTTTAACTTTGGAAACGAGTATTCAGGAAGTAGAACCTTCAAAAAAATTGCGTGACTCTTTAAAATTGGCACCAGACGAAAAAGTTGTATCTATCGCAAGGGTACGAGCAGTCGAAAATGAGCCAGTTGTTATAATGATAAATTATTTAAGAAACAGGTATGTCCCGAACTTGGAAAAAAACGGTCTAACTTCTGACTCTTTATATAAGGATTTAGAGGAAATATACAACATTTTTTTAGAAAGTGCTGAGGAGGTTATAACAGCTAGGTCTGCTACCTCATATGAAGCAACTAAATTAAGGGTTCCGGAAGGCACTGCCGTCTTACACGTTAGAAGAACTTCATTCATAAAAAACAAAATCCCTGTAGAAGTAGTAGATATGGTTGTTCGTGGCGATAGATATGAGTATTTTGTTGAACTAGAAGGTCGAAGAAAAAAACACATCATTCCATAAACTTACGAGGAGAGATACAATGTTACCTATAAAATTTGAACAAATTGCATTAGATGTGGAGCTTACATCTCCCGAAGAAGCCATTCAATTCGCTGGAAATTTACTGCTCCAATCTAACAGTGTTGAACAAAGTTATGTAGAAGAAATGATTAATGGTTATAAAAAGTTAGGCTCCTACATTGTGTTAGCACCTAATATAGCTATTCCACACGCAAGACCTGAATTCGGAGTGAACGAACAATGTATAGCTTTTGTGAGAGTCAAAACTCCTCTATCTTTTGGACATCCACAAAATGATGACGTTAAACTCATTATTCCGATTGGGGGTGTAGACAAACAATTTCACTTAGATATGTTAAGAGATTTGAGTGCCGTCTTGATGAATGAAGATAAAGTAACTAGGTTAAAAGAGTCAACTGACACAATGGAAATCTATAATATATTGAAAGGAGTTAGCTAACATGTTTATTTTGACTGTTTGTGGTATGGGGTTTGGAACAAGTTTAATGTTACTAATGGAAATTCAAGATTTAGGAAATAAAAATGGTTTTACAATTGATGGAGAAGCTACCGATTTAAGTTCTGCAAAAGGAAAAAACGCCGATTTAATAGTAGCATCAAGCGAAATAGCACAAGAACTTGAAAATAATGATATACCTGTAGTATCCATCATTAACTTACTGGATAAAAATGAAATTGAAGAAAAAGTACTGCCATATATTATGCAAATCCATACATGAGGAGGATAAAAAATGCTAAGTTTTATAACTGGAGTTTTATCAACCCCTGCCTTTATTTTAGGAATAATCGCAGCTATTGGACTTATAGCCCTCAGAAAATCTGGATCTGATATTATTAAAGGTACTTTAAAAACTATTTTTGGCTTCATTATGCTACAACAAGGGGCAAGCATCATTGTAAGTAGTTTAGTGCCATTTAGTCAGATGTTTGAAAGCGCTTTCAAACTAGCTGGCGTTATAGCAGAAGATAATGCTATAGCCGCTGCTGTGCAAAATGTTCTTGGAACAGAAACTTCTTTAATTCTAGTTTTTGGTTTTATCGTCAACGTTATACTAGCCAGAATAACAAAATGGAAATATATCTTTTTAACTGGCCACATGATGTTCTCTTTCGCTGCGACAATGGCAATCGTTTTTGATCAAATGGGTATTCACGGATGGAAAGCTATTCTACTAGGTTCATTAATTCAAGGAATTTCCAGTGTGCTATTTCCTGCATTAGCTCAACCTTTCGTAAGAAAAGTAACGAATAACGATAGTGTAGGATTTGGATTTTGGGGGAGTTCCCTTGTTTGGATAAGTGGTTGGATTGGTGGGAAATTGGGAAATAAAGAACATTCTGCTGAGAACATGAATGTTCCAAAACAATTAGATTTTTTAAAAGAAATGTCAATTTTAATGGGAATTGTTATGTCTGTTATTTATTTGGTCACTTCATTCTTTGTTGACACTAAACTTATGAATGAGCTTTCGGGTGGTCAAAATATTGCTCTCTTCGCAATTATGCAAGCGTTTACATTCGTTGTCGGTATTCTTGTTTTATTACAAGGAGTTAGAATGTTCCTAGGTGAGTTAGTACCTGCTTTCAAAGGAATTAGCGAAAAACTTGTTCCAGGTGCAAAACCAGCACTAGATATCCCTATTTTCTATTCTTTTGCACCAACAGCAACGACTATCGGATTTTTATTTGCTTTAGTTGGTGGATTGGGAGCAACACTCATTTCTACTATGCTACCTGTTGTGGTCTTACCTTCCGTGATTGGTTTATTTTTTATGGGAGGAGCTGCAGGTGTATTCGGAAATGCGATGGGGGGACGTCGTGGAGCCATAATTGCTGGGATCGTACTAGGATTTACATTTCAAATGATAGTGGCCTTAGCTTATCCGATTATCGATTTAAGGGATTATGGCATAAGCGGATTGTGGTTTGCTTCTACAGATGCAATCATCGTCATTTTACTTATTAGATTAATAGGCTCTCTGTTTGGCATTACAATATAAGATCTAAAGGAGTGATAAATATGACTGACAAAATTAGAACTGTTTTAGGTGATATTAGCAAAGAAGCACTAGGGTTTACTTATTCCCATGAACATTTATGGTGTTGTCCTCCTCCACAACAAAAAGATCGTGACTTCGAGCTAACAAATTACGAAGCTTCTCTGGAAGAATTAAAAACATATAAAAAAATCGGGGGTGAAACTTTGGTAGATGCTTCTACCCTCGACTATGGAAGAGATGGTCATAAACTTAAAAAAATGGCTGAGGAAAGTGGCGTTAATGTATTAGGAGTAACCGGTTTTAATAAACATATCTATTTTGATGATTGGGTTGAAATAGAAAGTATCGATCAAATTGTAGATAGATTAGTTCATGATATACAAGTTGGAATGGATGGATCCAATGCAAAAGCTGGAATTTTAAAAGCTGGATCATGGTATAACGTTATACATCCAATGGAAGAAAAGATAACACGAGCTGTCGGAAGAGCTCAAAAAATAACTGGTGCTCCTGTTTGGTTACATACTGAATCCGGAACATTGGGAGTAGAAATGTTAGATATTTTAGAGGGTGAAGGGGTAGACCTACATTTTGTTGCTGTGGGACATAGCGATAGAAATGCTGATCCTTATTATCACTTAAATATTTTAGAGCGTGGCGCCTATATCCAATTCGATGGACCCGGGAAAGTTAAGTATTATCCAGATAATGTTAGAATAGAGTTAATTAAAAATGTTCTAGCACATGGATATGGTCATAAGTTACTCATATCAGGAGATATGGGGCGACAAAGCTATTTACACGCTTATGGTGGTGGTCCTGGTTTTAGATATATTAAACAAAAATTCATTCCTAGAATGTTGAACGAACGGATTTCCCAACATGCTATTAATCAAATTTTCTATACAAATCCAGCTGATTGGTTAGCAAAATTTTAGGAGTGATTAAATGAAACTTGATAATTTAATGGCAATAATAAGAGATGTTTCGCCAAACGATATTGTTCCAATAGTTCAAGCCTTAATTGATGAAGGGATAACGAATTTAGAAGTCTCATTAAGTAATGAAACGTTGGGTATAGGATGTATTGAAACTTTAGCCACTCATTTTACACCGCAACAAATTTATTTAGGTGCAGGCACTGTTCTAAATGAAGAACAGTTGTATTCAGTAAAAAATGCGGGAGTTCAGTATATTATTACTCCTGGTTGGAATAAAGCACTAGTGAAGAAAGCTTTAGAAATAGATTTAATAGTATATCCAGGCGTATTCACTCCTGGAGAAATTGCCGAAGCTTTAGAACTGAACATTGACTACCTCAAGCTATTTCCTATTAATGGTCTCAATGAGAATTATTTAAAAGCTATTAGAGGTCCATTTCCCAAGGTGAATATTATGGCTGTTGGTGGAGTTACATCAGAAAGTATTGAATTCTATAAAAAATTAGGTATACATCACTTTGGGATTGGCAGTGAACTAGTTCCTAGAGGAGCAACTCAAAATGATATCCCTGTTATTAAAAGTAATGCTAAATTATTTATTAACTCAATAAAGAAAGCGAATGAAATTGATGGAAAATCAACCGAAACTAATGATTAATATGACACAAGACGAAGTTAAAAAGAGTTTAGCTGAATTTCCTGTTGTAATATTACCTTTAGGGGCAACTGAACAACACGGTTACCATTTACCATTAGGTGTAGATATTTACCTCTCCGAATATTTTTCGAAGGAAGTAGCCAAAGCAACTGGTGCTCTTGTAGCACCAACACTTCCTTTTGGCTATTCATGGGTTTGGCGAGATATTCCTGGAACTATATCGCTACAACAAGATTTAGTAGAAGCGGTTATCAAAGATGTTGCTCATAGCGTATCACGTTATGGAGGAAAGATGCTTGTTTTAATAAATGGGCATGATTCTAACAACTCATCTATGAAGTATGCAGTTAGAGAGTTGGAAGATGAGCTTGATATGCCAGTCATTTACCTCTTCTATCCTCGATTGAGTGAAGTAATTAAAGAGGTATGTGATTCTCCAACTTGGAATGGTATGATTCATGCGTGCGAGTTTGAGACCTCATTAATGCTCCATGTTAATGAAGCACTAGTTGATATGAACAAATCTATTAAGGAATATCCTGACACACCAGATCTATACGGAGCATCTACAATTTCACTTGGTGATTTAAGTAAAAGTGGTGTATTCGGAGATCCCACTCTTGCCACAAAAGACAAAGGTAAGAAGTTGGCAGAAATATTTACTGATAAAATGATTAAACTAGTAAATGAAGGCTATAAAGAATTTGTTATAAGAGAATAATAGTGTGCATACAAAAAGACCTTAGATAAATTTCATTGAAAGAATAAAGCTAACCTTTTACAGTCTTCTAATAACCATACCATCAGTAATTTTGAAAACGGAGCTAGAGCAATCTCTTTTTATCCGCAATTGTCCCAAATACCAGAAGCTAATAAGCGAATTATATCTACTTCTTAGGAACTTTCTCAGTAAATCTTTTAAAATGCTGACCTTATATTTTTGTTGTTCCGTCATTAAGCATTTTAATAAAAATAGCCATGTAAGTAGTGACCCCTTAAAGTTAGAGTTTTTATTATACGGCGGATTGGTTGGCATGAGTTCAGTATTGCACTGGACTTAAGCCTGCCAATTTTTAATTAATACGTCTGTTATGATAGTATTTGATGTACACCTCAATTTTGTGTTTTAACTCTTCATATGACAATAATTCTTCTCCATTGCCGCATTCTCGCAACTTTTAGCTATGATTATTAAAACTTTCTTACAAGTTAGGTAATAAAGGTCATCTCTTATATTTTAGGATGAACTATATAGGTTGATTGGAATAGAGACTGGGCGATTCCTTGAGGATTAACGTCATAGATGAGATCCTGCAGCAAAATGAAGCGGGTAGGGGGACGAAGGCTAAAAGTATCGCGTCCTGTGATAACGCCTACTGAGCAACCTCGTGTCGCTACATTGCACTGCGCTTACGCACAATAAACATCTGTTGACCCAACACCCCCAAGAAAGCGCCCAGTCGGAACGGAAATCAACCACACTTAAACAAAGGAAATCCTAGAATAGTCTCAAATTCTCAATTTTTTAATATTTCAGTAATCTTCTATTCTTTCCATGAATAAAATTGCTAAATAAGTGTAAAAACAAGGCTTTTCGACTTTTATTTACTTACATTGTAAAAAAAGAAGAGAAAAGGCGTTATTGTGTAAGATTTCTTTTTTTAGCTAGTCAATAAATTTAAGGTATGATACATTCAATAAAAACTGAATTATCTAAAAATTTTATCGAAACATAAAAATGGAGGTGTGTACCTATAGATGACGCCGTTTTTCGACCTATTGAGCTAAAAAAAGCTTCCATGAGGGAATTAACGCCAGCAATTCGTGAAAATGGTGAGTCATTAATTCAAATTGGAGAAGAACATTCTAGGGTTTTTTTTGAGCCAATTTACTATCATCAAAAAATACCAAACAGTTTACAAGCAATTTATTTACGTCAAAGTGCTTACGAGAAACTAACACAAGCGCTGTTGTTATTGCCTAAAAATTATAGCTTTATCAGAAACGCGAAAGTATGTTGCATTTCCTAGCGCTGATCATGCTCATTTTACCCCCCATTTAACAGGTGGAGCGATCGATTTGACACTGGGAGATTTGTCCGGAAATGCTTTGAATCTCGGAACAGCATTTGATGAAATTAGTGAAAAGTCTGCGACACGCTATTTTGAACAATATCCAGAGGGAAATTGGGAAGCTTGTGTTCATCGACGTCTTTTGTATAACTGTATGACAATGGTTGGGTTTACGAATTATTCAGAGGAATGGTGGCATTACGACTTTAATAATGTTTCATGGGCAAGACGTATAGGTGCACATGAAGCTAGTTATGGAGCAGTGAAAGCGGTTATCCAAGATAATAAAGTAAAGGAGTTTCGATTTTTATGAAGGTCTATATTAGTGCAGATATTGAAGGAATTACAGGTACAACAGCTTGGAGTGAAACGGAGCTAAATGCGCCAGATTATCAATTTTTCCAAAAGCAAATGACAAAGGAAGTAGAAGCAGCTATAGAGGGGGCTATTCGTGGTGGGGCAACCGAAATTTTACTAAAAGATGCCCATGATTCAGCACGTAATCTTGATATTTCTAATTTGCCAGTAAACTGCAAGGTTATTCGAGGTTGGACGTATGATCCGATGTGTATGGTTGCGGGGCTTGATAAGAGCTTTGATCGCGCCATTTTTATTGGCTATCACAGTAAAGGCGGAAGTGCAAGGAATCCTTTAGCACATACGCTTTGTGTTTTTGCTGATGTGAAAATTAATGGTGAGTATGTAAGTGAATTTTTGATTAATACGTACGCGGCTGCTTTACATGGTGTACCGGTGTCATTTGTAAGTGGGGACGTAGGGTTAACAGAGGAAATTCAATCTATTAATGACAACATCATCACCTTTGCTACAAAAGAAGGGATAGGAAATGCGACTATTAGCGTGAGTCCACAGCTGACGATTACGGAAACGAAACGACTTGTGGAGGACTCGATGAAGGTGTCACGTGAAGATTTACAAGTGACATTACCTGAGCGCTTTGTGGTGGAAATCATTTATCGGGATCATACACGGGCATATCGAAATTCATTCTATCCGAATGCTACGTTTAAGCCACATAATACAGTGGAATTCGAAACAGATGATTTTTATGAGGTGCTTCGACTTTTACAGTTCTTAACATAAGTAAAAAAACGGTAGGTGAATGGATGAAAATAAAACATATTGTCGTAGGGAAGGCGGAGGCACCACTTATAACACCGTTTAAAACAGCACTAAGAACAGTGCATAGCATTTGTAATATTGCTGTCTATGTTCACACGGATGATGGGCAAATAGGCATCGGTGAAGCAGCACCAACGGCAGCTATTACTGGTGAAACATTAGGGTCTATTTCGCACGCTATAGAAGAGTATATAAAGCCAGCCATTATCGGAATGGATATTGAGGAAATGACAGAGATTATGGCGCGAATCGACAGCAGTATTTATCAAAATACGAGTGCTAAAGCCGCTGTAGATATGGCGATTTATGATTTATTTGCGAAACACTATCAAGCACCTCTGTATAAATTATTAGGGGGATATCGCAAAGAATTAGTAACGGATATTACGATTAGTGTCAATGATACTGACGAAATGGTGAAGGATAGTATAGCAGCAGTGCAGCGGGGTTTTCATATTTTAAAAATCAAGGTTGGCAAAGATCCAGTAGGTGATGTGGCACGAGTTGTTGCCATTCGTGATGCAGTTGGACACGCCATAACTTTACGAGTTGATGCGAATCAGGGGTGGACACCGAAGCAAGCTGTACAAATTATTCGTGCACTTGAAGATGCAGGTGCAAATGTTGAATTGGTTGAGCAGCCTGTTCATTGTCATGATCTTGCGGGAATGCAATTCGTGACGGCCCATACTTTGACAAATATTTTGGCAGATGAAAGTGTTTTCTCAGCAAAAGACGCCTATACAATTATTGAAAAGCGAGCTGCGGATTTGATTAATATTAAACTCATGAAAACAGGGGGCATTTATCAAGCACAGAAAATTTGTCACATTGCAGAGGCAAACGACATACCATGCATGATTGGCTGTATGCTTGAGACGAAAATTAGCGTAAGTGCCGCTGCACATTTTGCCGCATCTCAGAAAAATATCACGATGGTAGATTTAGACGGACCAAGTTTATGTTTGAAAGATCCTATTTCAGGTGGTCCCATATTTGAAAATGATCGAATTAGGATGACGGATGCAGTTGGAATAGGATTTTCATAATAAAGTGAAACTTCAATCACAGGGGTTTCCTCATCCCCACTGATTGTTAGTCTTCACCAATCGGGCATTTACGGGCAGTTTATCTCCCATATATATTTTTGGTTTCAGGAAGGAGTCTTGTACCAGATGCTTCGCTTTCGGTACAGAAAATATTACTGCCCGTTACTGCTGGATAAAAAGATTACTAGGGAGGGTTGTTTATGATGAAAAAGTATTGGTTGCTTTTCGCGTGTCTTGTTGTAATGCTTTGTGCAGCATGTAGTGATGATTCTTCAAATGAAAAAAAATCAGAGTATCGCGTTGTTTATTCGGGGGAAATAAAAACGTTAAATTACTTAAAGACCTCTGAAACGAATGAGTTTGCTGTGGCAGCGAACTTAGTCGATGGATTAATTGAATATGATAAGTATGGTGTCGTGCAACCAGGTTTAGCCAAAGAATGGTCATCAAATGAAGATGCGACAGTTTGGACATTCAAGCTCCGTGACGACGCAAAATGGGTTACCCATGATGGTAAAGAGTATGCGGATGTTGTTGCCCAAGATTTTGTAGATGGCTTACATTATGTGCTTGATGCAAAAAATGAATCATCGACAGCTTGGATAGCTACTGTTGTCAAAAATGGGGAAGCCTTCTATAACGGTGAGATGACAGACTTTACGAAGGTAGGGATAAAGGCAGTAGATAAACATACAGTAGAATATACTTTAGAAACGCCTACACCTTATTTCCTTTCTATGTTGAATTATGTTTGTTTCTTCCCGGTTAACGGAAAGTTTATAGAAGAAAAAGGAGATAGCTTTGGTACAACTCGTGAAAATTTCCTATATAACGGATCCTTTATTTTAGATAAATTTGAACCGCAAAATGAGCGAGTACTTGTAAAAAATGATAAGTATTGGGATAAAAACAATGTACTGATTGATCGTATTCGCTATAAATACAATAAAGAAGCGGCTACAGTGGCACCGGAATTATTTTTACGAGGAGAAATTGATTCAGCTAGTATTCCAACTTCTATCATAGATGAGTGGTTTAAAGATGAGAAGAAAAAATCTCAAATTCGTCAAACACAAAACAACTTCTATACGTATTTCTATGCTTTAAACTTTAATCCGCAATTTGATGCAGAATACGAGCCTGAAAATTGGAAAAAAGCGGTCAACAATAAAGATTTCCGAAAATCGCTATTCCATGCATTCGATCGTGAATCTGCAATGCTAACTTTAGAGCCTTATAATCCAAAAGATTTGCTGAGCAACACGATTACTCCTAAAAACTTTGTGAATGTAGAGGGCGTTGACTATACGCAATTAGCGCCATTCGCTGACATTTCAAAAAATGACAGTTTTAACAAGGAGATGGCATCACAATATAAGGAAAAAGCGAAAAAAGCTCTAGAAGGAAAAGTAACTTTCCCAGTAAAAGTGTTAATGCCTTATAATTCTGGTTTGCCAGATTGGGCAAATCGTTCACAAGTGGTTGAACAGCAGATTGAAAAATTATTAGGTGTTGATTATGTAGACATTATCATTGAGGCCGGACCATCAACAGGCTTTTTAGCAGAGGTTCGTAAACCAGGTAAATTTGCGTTACTTGAAGCAAACTGGGGTCCAGACTATGCTGATCCTTCAACGTATACGGATCCATTCACTGCAGACGGTACTTATAATAAACCAGAGCTAGCTGAAGGTTATACAGAGGCAAATGGAAAATCAAAATATCAAAATTTAGTGGACGAAGCAAAGGCGACGATCGATATAGCAAAACGTTACGAACTGTTTGCCAAAGCGGAAGCCTTCTTAATTGATGAAGCATTTGTTATCCCTTATTCAGTAGGGGGTAGCGGCTATGTTGCTTCGAAATTAAATCCATTTGAGGCTCAATATTCTCCATTTGGTGTGACTTCCGAGAAATTTAAAGGTCAGCGAGTTTTAGAAAAACCGATGAGTAACGAGGAGTTTAAAGAAGCTTTAGCGAAGTGGGAGCAGGAACGTGCGGATGCGTTAGCTAAAGCAGCAAAATAATGGGAAACTACGATCGTTGGAGGTCGCTTCCCTCAATGATTACCAATCGGGCTTTCGGGTAGTTAACGCTGAAAAAACATTGATCATTGCTACATTCAAGATAAAGCGGTAAGTAATTATAAAGGAGATACCGAAATAGAATAGTCGGCATCTCCTTTAGTCTTTCTGAAAAAGGAGGGATGATTTGATGCTGTGGTATATAGGAAAACGGTTATTACAATCAATTTTAACACTTTTTATTATTATCACGATTGTTTTTTCTTTATTACGTTTAATGCCAGAAGAAGGTTATTTAGGGGCAGCAGCGGATAAAATGTCACCTGCACAACAAGAGATCTATTTAACGAATTTAGGTTTACGTGATCCGTTGCTTGTACAATTGGGGAATTTTTACGCTAATCTGTTTCAAGGTGATTTAGGTAAATCCGTTACATATCGGACAGATGTACCAGTTGTCACGATTATTGCAGATAAGATTATGTATTCCTTGCTATTTGGTCTAGGTGCGGTTGCACTATCTCTTTTAATTGGGGTTCCGCTCGGAATAATGATGGCCCAGATGAAGGGACGCTGGCTGGACCGCTTAGGAACCGGCTATATAGTCGTTGTTGTTGCAGTGCCAGCTGCCGTTTACTATTTAGTCATTCAAATGTACATTACAGAAATTTTTCATTTACCAATGCTTTTTGATGAGTATAATCCCATTACTTGGATTTTACCACTAACTTCAATGGCGTTAGCACCGACTGCCTCCTATGCCATGTGGATGCGGCGTTACATGGTGGATGAACTAAACAAAGATTATATTAAGCTAGCACGAGCAAAAGGCGTTAAAGAGCGTACATTAATGTTTAAACATGTACTACGAAACGCTTTTATTCCGATGGCACAATATTTACCCGCAACTATTCTTTTTACCATTACAGGTTCCATCTACATTGAATCCTTATATTCCATTCCTGGGATGGGGGGCTTACTCGTAGATGCTATCCAGCGCCAGGATAATACGATTGTGCAAGGCTTAGTGCTTGTGTTCTCTTCACTTGGAATTATCGGACTCATTTTAGGTGATATAGCAATGGCCCTTGTTGATCCACGGATTAAATTGGGGAAAGGGGAGAGTGTACGTTAATGGGGATGTATTCAGAAGAAATTAACAATATTTCAAACAAATCACGTGAAACTTTGTTCGAATTTGCGGAAGTAGATGAACGTCAAGCTGAAGAAACAGCCTATTCTAATTACTCCTATTGGCGTTCCACATGGAAATCCTTTTTGAAAAATCGCATCGCTGTCTTTTTATTAGTTGGCGTGCTTATTATCGTAACCTTTACCATTTTACAACCTTATTTACCAGGGCAAAAATCACCTACTGAAATTTACATCGATGAGCAGACAGGTCTCCAAGCACGTAATATTGCTCCAAACGCTGAGTTTTGGTTTGGGACAAATTCCATTGGGCAGGATTTATGGTCCCGTATTTGGGCAGGGACAAGGACCTCGTTATTTATTGGCTGTGTCGTTGCTTTAGTAGAGGCTATCGTCGGTATTACGATCGGTACGCTTTGGGGCTTTTCCCGGAAATTAGAGTTACCTATCACGCAGCTTTACAACGTCGTTGATAACATACCGACGACTATCGTACTTATTTTAATGTCCTATATTTTGCGACCAAGTATTTCGACTATCATTATTGCCATGTGTATTACCGGCTGGGTAGAAATGGCAAGGTTTATACGCAATCAAATTGTAATTTTACGTGATCGTGAATATAACTTAGCCTCAAAATGTTTAGGAACACCTGATTATCGCATTATTTTAAAAAATCTATTACCCTATCTTATTTCGGTCATTATGTTACGAATGAGTCTGGCCATACCGTTTGCTATTGGCTCTGAAGTATTTTTAACTTACATCGGCTTAGGACTGCCGATTAGTGAACCGTCTTTAGGAAATTTAATCAATGAAGGACGCGTATTAATGATGTCTCCAGATTTACGATATCAGCTCATTTTTCCAAGTATTGTATTAAGTGTCATTACGATTGCATTTTATATTATAGGAAACTCATTTGCAGATGCAGCAGATCCGAAAAATCACGTTTAAAGGGGGATGTTGGAAGTGACACAAACTCAAACACGTATTTTAACTATTCATAACCTAGTCATTAAATTTACACTTCGTGGCAGAGTGCTAACAGCCATTCGTAATATTTCCCTTGATTTGTACAAAGGTGAAAGTCTTGCAATCGTTGGTGAATCTGGCTCAGGAAAATCAGTGCTGATGAAATCAATCATGGGCTTACTTGATAAAAATGGCTACATTGATCAGGGGGAAATCATCTACAATGACCGGGATTTAGCACAGTTTAAAACCGAGCAGGAGTGGTTAAGTATTCGTGGAAAAGAAGTGGCCATGGTGACACAGGATCCAATGACATCATTAAATCCACTTAAAACGATTGGCAAGCAAATTGAGGAATGTGTTATTTTACATCAGAATTTAAAGGGCAAAGCAGCATTCGAAGAAACGTTGAAATTGTTAAAAGATGTTGGTATTCACGATGTGGAAAAGCGTTATAAACAATATCCTCACGAATTTTCAGGCGGCATGCGTCAACGAATTGTAATAGCCATTGCGCTAGCATGTAAGCCTAAGATCTTAATTTGTGATGAACCAACAACTGCATTAGACGTAACAATCCAAGCACAAATTTTGCAGCTTTTAAAAAATCTTCAAGAAAAATATGGACTAACAACCGTTTATATCACGCATGATTTAGGCGTTGTAGCGAAGGTTGCTGACCGTATTGCAGTCATGTATGCAGGTGATGTCATCGAAATAGGGAAGACGCATGAAATTTTCTTTAATGGCAAGCATCCCTATACATGGGCACTCATTTCTTCATTACCGCAACTAGGTTCAAAAGGGGAGCAGCTTTATTCTATTAAGGGTACTCCACCAAATCTTTTTCAAGAGATTAAAGGAGATGCTTTTGCACCTCGCAATCAATATGCGTTAAAGATTGATTTTGTGGAACGTCCGCCATTTTTTCAGGTGAGTGACACACATTTTGCTCGTACATGGCTATTAGATCCACTCGCTCCTAAAGTAGAGCCTCCTGAAGCGTTGCAAGCATTTTTCGAAGAAGGGAGACGATACGCGCATGAGTCATAAAGAAGTGTTAGTCGAGGTGAAAAATTTAAAAGTTGTTTTTGGTAAAGGTAAAAATAAATTTATAGCGATTGATGATGTCAGCTTTGATATTTTCAAAGGTGAAACATTCGGCTTAGTCGGTGAATCAGGGTCAGGAAAAACAACGATTGGTCGAGCTATAATGCGAATCAATGAAGTGACTGAAGGACAAATACTGTATCACGGTAAGAAAGTAAATGGCAAAATCTCGAAAGCGTGGGATCGAGAAATTACACAGAAAATCCAAATGATTTTTCAAGATCCTATGGCATCTCTAAATGAACGTGCCAAGGTTGACTATATTATTTCTGAGGGGCTTATCAATACAAAAAATTTCAAAAACGAGGCGGATCGTCAACAGAAGGTACGTAATGCTTTATTAAATGTAGGCTTATTACCGGAGTTTTCTAGTCGTTTCCCGCATGAATTTTCAGGAGGACAGCGACAGCGTATCGGCATTGCACGAGCGTTAGTAATGGAACCAGAGTTTATTATTGCGGATGAACCGATTTCTGCATTAGATGTTTCCATTCGTGCGCAAGTATTAAATTTATTAGCAAACCTACAAGAGCGAAATGATTTAACCTATTTATTCATTGCACATGACTTATCTGTAGTCCGTTTTATTACTGACCGAACTGCTGTTATTTATAAAGGTAAAATTGTCGAGCTTGCAGAGACGGAAAAACTGTTTTCTAATCCCCTTCATCCATATACAAGGGCATTATTATCGGCAGTACCTGAACCGAATCCTTATAAGGAGCGTGATAAAGTCGTAGAAATCTATGATCCGTCACAGCACCGTTATGACATTCAGCCACCGTCATTTATCGAAATAGACGAAGGTCATTTTGTATTGGCCAATGAAGAGGAATTGGAAAGATACCGAACTTCACTAAAAATGGAGGTAAGCAAATGATTCGTCCAAAGGCATTGAAAAAAGGTGACACAATTGGTCTTATAAGTGCTTCGGGTGCAACCCCACCTGAAAAATTTTTGCCTGCTATTAAAAGTATTGAAAAGCTAGGTTTTAAAGTTGTTGCAGGGGAAACTTGTCGAGCAAGGCATGGCTACTTAGCGGGCTCTGATGAACTACGTGCCTCTGAAGTGAATGAAATGTTTAGGGACTCAAATATTGACGGCATCTTCTGCATACGTGGAGGTTACGGAGCAACGAAAATTTTACCGCTTCTTGACTTCGATATGATCAAGGCAACCCCAAAAGTATTTGCTGGCTATAGCGATGTGACGGCTCTACATATCGCCTTTAACCAAAAATGTGGCTTTGTTACCTATCATACACCTATGCCTTCTACAGAATTTATTCAGCCGGAGATGGATTATTATACATGGAATTCCTTTATCCAAACTGTGACAGCAACAGACCGCAGTGACTACCGTCTTGAAAATATTCCTGAGCACTCAATGACAACTCTTAGCGCTGGAAAAGCAAGAGGGCAGCTTATTGGTGGGAACTTAACGCTAGTGACAGCATCTCTTGGGACACCTTATGAAATTGATACAAAGGGAAAAATATTGTTTTTAGAGGATGTAGACGAGAATGAGCAACGCGTTGATCGGATGCTTACTCAGCTAAAATTAGCAGGCAAACTAGATGAGGTGGCAGGTATATTATTAGGAGCTTGGACAAATTGTGGTCCTGAAAATCCCGAGCGTCCAGAGAATAGCCACTCACTGCAAACAATTTTTCAAGAAATATTAGTACCACTCAATAAACCTATCCTCATGGATATTACTTGCGGTCACTGTTTACCGACGATGTCACTGCCATTAGGTCGAACGATCACAATGGATACGGAGAATCAGATGATAAAAGTGATAGAGTAGGTGAAATATGAAGCAGGCAATCAAACAGATGCTACAAGAAACGCCCTTTAAAGTGCAAATGTTTGTGAAAGATTGTAAAACTGAGCATTTTATTATCAGTGAAAAGCTAGACGGCATATTTTCCAGTGCTAGCTTAATTAAGGTGCCTATACTCATAGCTGTTCTAAATTATGTAGAAAGTAACAATATATCCTTAGAGCAAGTGATTAAGATAGCACCAGAAGAATGGGTTGAATTTAGTGTTATTAGTGAGCAGCGCCTAGAGCAAAGCACCATCTATGAGCTTTTAGTATGGATGATTATTACGAGTGATAATACAGCAACTAATGTACTCATCGATTTTCTAGGAATAAGTGGACTCAATCAATATTTTCGTGAAATTGGGCTTCCGCATACAACAATCCAACGCAAGATGATGGATTTTGAAAGGCTTGCAAAAGGCATTGATAATACTACATCAGCACGTGATATGGCACAGCTATTTTCGCGGATTTATCGCAGAAACCTGTTATCACCAGCATTTAGTGAGCTTACGCTAAATATTTTAAGCCGTCAACGTGTACACGAATCATTAAAGCGTTATTTAGTAGATGATGTGAAACTTGCACATAAAACAGGTGGTCTTGAGACGGTAGATCATGATGTTGGGATTGTGTACAGTAGCTCTGGGGATTATCTCATTGGTGTTTTCGTAACAGAGGTTACGAATAATGATTATGCAAGGCAGCTAATTGGTCGTATTTCCAAGGTTGCTTATGATTATTTGGTGAAGCGGGAGGGGATGATAAAATGAATGCCATTGTGACGTCAATGATTGCAAATTTACATGCAAAGCCAGATGAAGCCTCAGCATTAGTGGATGAGATACTATACGGAATGACGGTTCAAATCATGGCAGAAATTGATGAGAGCTGGGTACGTGTACAAACAGTTTATCGCTATGAAGGCTATTGCCAGAAGGATAACCTAATAGTTGATGAAATAAAAACGGATACTTGGCTACAAGAAGCAAACCATTTTATTAACCAAAGCTTCGCCGATGTTTTGCAGTTGCCTCAAATTCAAAGTGTGAAAATGATGACGCTCGTTAAAGGCTCACTCATCTGTTCTTCTGCTGTTGAAGAGCTAGATCCAGAATGGGCAACTGTGCAATTAGTGTCAGGTGAGATCGGCTATGTACGTAGGCAATGGTTACAAGAAAAAATACCAGAAAACAGCTTATCCGAGCACCAATTACGAGAAAATGTTGTCCGAACAGCGCTTAGCTATTTAGCAACACCCTATCGTTGGGGAGGGAAATCGCCGCTAGGTATTGATTGCTCAGGCCTTTGTTCAATGGCATATATGCTAAATGGGGTATATATTTATCGCGATGCCAAAATTGTTGAAGGTTTTCCTATCAAAGAAATATCACTAGAGCTCATACAAAAGGGAGACTTACTATACTTCCCAGGACATATTGCTTTATATATAGGGGATAACCTTTATGTACATTCTTCGCTTGGCGGGAATGAGGTTACTATTAATAGTCTAGACGACCAGCATCAGCAATATCGAAAAGATTTGGCAACAACAATAACCGCGGTAGGGACTCTATTTTAAAAGTTTTAATTAGATTTACAAAAAAATGATTTTATGTTTACCCACTATATTTGAATGAACGGAGGGTGAAGAATATGAGCAATTGTTTATTTATTAGTAAAGCTAATCTCATAATAAATAAACAAGAAGCTAATTTTCACCTGTCATATATCTATTCTACCACTCTTTGATTTTTACACATTGAGTGAATACGTATGTTGAGCGAGATGCTTCTGTTTACTAACAGAGGCGTCTTTTTTGGTTTTAAAAAAACCTGGTGTGATGTATATGAACAACTAAGTCAAATGGTTAAACACTCAAAAAATGAAAGGAGGATCTACATGATTTAAATTCACAATCCTACAATCAAAACGATAAAAGATTGCCAGACTTTAATTGATAATTTTAATCTTAAATGCATAATTGGCAAGATGAAATCGTAATTACCATCAATTACGTTTCACCAATGCGGAAGTTGAAGGGAAAAATAAACTCATTAAAGCCCTACAACGTCGTCACTTTTTCACGCGTAACCCGCAACACTATAAGGAAACGATTTTACTCGAGTGCAATGCAGAATGGATTGAATAAGGCTTTTAGTCAAGCACATGTTTTGCTGAAGAGCCTATTTTTGAAATAAATAAACTTTCATTAAGACACTCAGTAAAAATGGTTGTCTTTTCGTTATACGGCTAGTTAGTAGGAGAAGGGATTTTCGTCCATTTTATAGAAATTTAGTAAAGATCATTTTCAATCTATGATGAAAGAAACGAGGGGTGTGCTTATGGAAATGAATGAAAAAACATATCTAAGTATAGAAGAAATTATTTCAATACCAATTTTATCAGGTACAAATATAAGTGATGATGGCAAAAACGTTGCATTTGTCAAAAAGACTGCTAACTGGAAAAACAATAAATATAGGAATCATGTATGGATATATGAAAAAGATAAGGGGCAGTGCTACCCATTAACAACAGGAGATTTAGATAGCACATACCCGTTATGGTCTCCAGATTCTCGAGCTATCGCATACCTTAGCCCAGTTAATAAGAAAAATCAGCTCTTTGTGAAGTCAATAGATGGTTATAAAGGGGTTCAAATTACTGATGAGAAAGAAGGGGTCAGTCAATTCAAATGGGAGCCTGCTGGCAAGGGTTTTTATTATGTTGCACAGTCAAAAGAATCTGAGACGATAAAGAAACGTAAGGAACTATATGGAGATTTCCATCATATAGGCAAGGAATACCAGAATAATAGTTTATATTACATTGAAAGAGTGGTTCAAAATGATAATGATGAACACGATAGTGTTGTTTATCAGCTAACTGATGGTAAGGATTTTCATGTCCATGAATTTGATATTTCAGATGATGGGAAAAGGGTTGTATTAATGGCTACACCAAGCCCAAATATGGGAGATACTATTAATGGAGATCTATACATATTAGATATTAAAGCTGGAGAGCTGAAAAAGTTGAATATAGATAAGTTGTTGGGAGGGAGCGTTTGCTTTTCTCCTGAAGGCAGCAAAATATGTTACTCAGCAAGTATCAGGGGGAAGGATTACTATCAGACCCATATACAAGACAATACACTAGAGATCTATGATATTAATACTGGAGGGCGAATTCAACCTTTAAAAGATTTTGATAGCACGGTGATTCCATTACGGTGGACAGCTAAAGGAATTTTAATTAGATGGCAGCATAAAACGAATTATCTTATTGGGTTGCTATGTGAGGATGGCACTGTGGAAATGTTAAGCGAAACAATAAATAGTTTTATAATGGATGCTTCTATAACAAGGAACGGAAATCATTTAGCCTATAATAAAGCAATTACAAATGAAACCTTTGAAATCTATTTAGACGATAAAAAAATAACAAATGAAAATAACTTTTTCAAAGGAAAGATTAAAAGTAACAGGGAAATAATCTCATGGAAAAGTAGTGATGGACTTGAAATAGAGGGAGTTTTATCAACCCCAGTAGACTTTGACGCCAATAAAAAATATCCTTTATTAGTAGTAATTCATGGTGGTCCGGCTTGGGCGTCCTTTCCAATATTTTCAGACTGTTTTAATGAGAAATATCCTATTGAACAGTTTATCGAAAAAGGTTTTATCGTTTTAGAACCAAACTACAGGGGAAGTTCGGGATATGGTAATGAATTTTTAAAAGCAAACTATAGAAAACTGGGAATTGCTAACTACGAGGATGTTATATCTGGAGTGGATAAACTAGTTGACAAAGGGATGGCAGATAAAGATAGAGTAGGGGTTATGGGATGGAGCAACGGTGGCTATATATCAGCTTTTTGCTCTACATTTAGTAGTAGATTTAAAGCAGTTTCAGTTGGAGGGGGAATTACTAATTGGAGTAGCCATTATGTAAATACAGATATCCCTTACTTTATTAGGATGTATTTAGGAAATACTCCATGGAATGATCCAGAGATCTATAGCAAAACATCACCAATGACATATATTAAATCAGCCTGTACGCCTACTTTAATCCAACATGGCGAAAAGGATGCAAGAGTTCCAACTCCAAATGCATATGAGCTATATCAAGGATTAAGGGATATGGAAGTTGATACAGAATTAATAATATTTAAAGGAATGGCATATAGTTCTGACCAGCCAGGAATTAATGTGGCTATTATGAAGCAGAATTTGATGTGGTTTTCACATTATATTCTTGGAGAAAGTATGAAAGATTTTAAGGTTTTATGATTAATAAATGGATATCCGAACAGGATACAAATGGAAGCTTTTTTCTTATTAAGCCTATCCTTGTATATGAGGAGTTTTTATTAGAAGCATTAGTTTCGTGAAAGAAAGGTTCTATTAATAATACTAAAACCTCCATGCTACTAGGATAAATCCTATTAAGCTTGGAGGTTTTTCGTTAATATTGATAAATATTTAATTGTTGACCTGCTTCAAGTGTATCAGATCGAAGCTGATTCCATTGTTTAATGGACGTAACTTTAACATTATGAGCCTCTGCAATATGCATAAGAGAGTCACCATCAGTCACGGTAATTGTTTTTTTGTCTTTGACAGGGCTGTCATATTGTTGCAAGTCATACTTTGCAATTAGAGCATTTAGCTTTTCATTGTATCGTGAATCAGTTGCATAGGAGCCTGTTAAAAACTTCGTAGCATCTGTGTAGGACTTCGTATTGCTTATAAAAACGCCTGCATAGAAATCCTCGTTCCAGGAAACCCCATTAAGCATTAATTTAACATAATCTTCTATGGATGCCTCGTAGGAAGGATACTTGCGGAAATCAGCCATTACCGTTGTCATATTACCAGAACCATCATCCTCGGATGTTTCCAACTTTACTGAGTTATTTTGGTAACTACCTTTCATACCAAATAAATTGTTATTTGGAGCAGATCCGAGGCCACTTTGTCCGTGCTCACTTTCTAAAACGGCTTGCGCAATGATAACTGAAGCATACAAGTCATTTTCAGCACCAAGTTTCCGAGCAATTTCTGCAATGGAGCCAATAAACTCTTCAACACTAGGAGTAGTTTCGACAACTACAGGCTCTGTGGTTTCATTAGTATTGAACACCTGTGTCACCATAAAAAACGAAATACAGATAACAATAATTGCAATTATAAGACCTTTAAAGAAATTTATTAAGTATTTCATCGTTTCATTGATGTTGGTAGATTACAACATCTCTCTCTCCTTTCTATTCAATGTTAATATATTTCTAATTATTGCAGAGTCATCAATAGAAATAAAGTCATGTTTTTATTATAGTATACATAATTCATAGAACGAAAAATAACTCATTTAGTTCCTTATTTACCAGCAAGTTTTTGAAATGACAAGAATCATACATTAGTTACTTAGAAAAGTAAAAAATGGTATTATAAACTTTTAAAAAGCTATTATTTTCTTATAAAATAGTATTTTCATGTTACTTATACGATTTTCTTTTCAGTACGCGAATCAAAACTGTTTTTATTTTGGGGAATATCTGGTATTGAAAAGTCAGCAAGCAGCAGTTGCCAGAACATTAGAGAATCCTTCACATTTATAACCCAACCCTAACATTGGATGTAGAAAAAAGTTTGAAATGACTTTAATTCGTGAATTATATAGAATAAAATGATGTCTCTTTGAAAAGATGCTATTTAAAGGCCTTTAATGCTGAACGTATATGAAATGAAAAAGATAAAATTGCTCTTAGTTAAAATATCGAACAGGCGTGTTGATTAGGAAAAAAGTAGGTTTATTATTGAGCGGTAAATGGATTATTTTAATACTATTTTGCATATATATTTCCATTTTAACTGATTGTAGCGTAGGGCTATTCGACTCCCGCGGGAAAGCGAGACAGACGAGACCCTGCACGGAGCGAATGTTTTCTATGCGAAAGCGTAGTGACAGCAATACTGTTTTATCTGTGCGAAAGCGTAGTGCTAACGAAGCGTCAGCGACAAAGCGAGTAGCCCGTAGCGGAAATCAGCTCTTCGAATGTATAAAAAGGGTTGATCAACACACCTGAATATCGAATTAATATTTTAAGATTACTTACAGAGTATGTGATTATTGAGAAGCATTACAAAAGGAGCTTATACAATGATAACATTTGAAAATGTCACAAAAAAATATGTAAATGACCAAGTCGCAGTGAAAGCTATTAATTTGGAAATCAATAAGGGAGAATTTTTTGTTCTTATCGGACCTAGTGGCTGTGGAAAAACAACATTATTAAAGATGATTAATCGATTAATTCATTTAACGGAAGGAACCATTCGAATTAACGGCAAAAGAATTAGTGATTATAACATACATGAATTACGTTGGAATATCGGCTATGTACTACAACAAATTGCACTTTTCCCCCATATGACGATTGAAGAAAATATAGCAGTAGTTCCTGAATTAAAGAAATGGAGTAAACCGCAAGTCCAGCAACGAGTCCATGAGTTATTGGATATGGTTGGACTTGAACCAGATAAATATAGTCAACGCAAGCCAAAAGAGCTTTCTGGTGGCCAACAACAAAGAGTTGGTGTTATTCGTGCGTTAGCAGCTGATCCCGAAATCATTTTAATGGATGAGCCTTTTAGTGCATTAGATCCGATTAGTCGCACAAAATTACAAGATGATCTTCTGGAGCTTCAGCGAACAATACAAAAAACGATTGTCTTCGTTTCGCATGATATGCAAGAGGCCTTAAAATTAGGCGATCGAATTTGTGTAATGAAGGATGGAGAGATTGTACAGATTGGTACTCCTCATGAAATCATACAAAATCCTGTGAATGATTTTGTTCGTGAATTTATTGGTGTAAAAGAGTATGGAATGAATATTTTCCATCTCCAAGCTGTAATCGAACCAATTGCTGATAAAGATGATCAAAGAAATATAGAGAACACCATCTCTTCTAAAGAATCTTTACATACGATTCTTCAAAAATTAGCTCAATATGAGTGTTTAGGTGTGGAAGATAACGGAAAAATAATTGGCGTAATCACAAGAGCATCGATGCTTCAGTATTTAGCACAGCATGATTCCTTAGAAAGAGGTAATGAAAATGACTAATTTCTTTGAAGTGTTTAGCGAACGAAAAGGCCAACTATGGGCATCGTTATTAGAGCATATTCAAATTTCCTTTATTGCGCTATTTTTTGCAGTGGTAATAGCTATACCTCTAGGAATCTATTTAACAAATAAAAAGAAAATAGCGGAAAGTATTATTGGGATTAGTGCTGTTTTACAAACAATTCCTTCATTAGCGCTATTAGGTTTATTAATTCCTCTGTTTGGCATCGGAAAAGTACCTGCAATTATTGCCCTAGTTGTTTATGCTCTTCTTCCGATTTTACGTAATACATTTACGGGAATAAACGAAGTGGATCCATCATTAAAAGAGGCGGCAATGGCCATGGGGATGAATTCACGAAAGCGATTAATAAAGGTAGAATTGCCACTTGCAATGCCTGTTATCATGGCAGGGATTAGAACAGCTATGGTATTAATCGTTGGAACGGCAACTTTGGCAGCATTAATCGGAGCGGGGGGATTAGGAGATATCATTTTGCTTGGTATTGACCGAAATAATCCATCACTTATTATTTTAGGAGCTGTTCCTGCGGCGATTTTAGCATTAGTATTCGACTTTTTGCTAAAAAAGCTAGAATCACTTTCGTTTAGAAAAACGATTACAGCATTGAGCGCTATTAGCGTTGTGGCATTAATAATGATGATCCTGCCACTACTAAACTTCAAAGAGCAAGAAGAAATTGTCATTGCAAGCAAGCTTGGCTCTGAGCCTGAAATTCTTATCAATATGTATAAATTGCTTATTGAGGATGAAACAGACTTAAAGGTGCAATTAAAACCTGGACTAGGTAAAACTTCCTTTGTATTTAATGCGCTAAAATCTGGCAGTATCGATATTTATCCAGAATTTACGGGGACAGCTATTTCAGAGTTTTTAAAAGAGGAAGCTATCAATAATAATCAGGAGGATGTTTATAATCAGGCAAAAGAAGGAATGATGAACAAATTTGACATGGTAATGTTAAGTCCGATGAAATATAACAATACGTATGCACTGGCTGTGTCAAAGGAAATGGCCGAAACCTATCATTTGCAATCAATTTCTGACCTTAAGCCTATTCAAGAAACGATAAAAGCCGGCTTCACATTGGAATTTAATGATCGAGAAGATGGTTATTTGGGCATTCAAAAACGTTATGGCATGACATTTTCTAATATAACAACAATGGAGCCAAAGCTTAGATATCAAGCTATCCAAACAGGAAATATCGATTTATTAGATGCTTACTCAACAGATAGTGAGATACGTCAATACAATTTGCAAGTTTTGACGGATGATCAGCAATTATTTCCACCTTATCAAGGGGCACCTTTACTAAGAAAAGAGACGCTAGACAAATATCCTGAGATCGAAACAGCCTTAAATAAACTGGCAAATCAAATTACAGATGATGAGATGCGTGAAATGAATTATCAAGTCAATGTAGAAGGTAAAAATGTAGCGGATGTGGCACGTGAATATTTAATAAAGGCAGGACTGCTGTAAAACTAAAATCATAGAAACAAGTAGCTAGAAAAGAAATGGTGATCTTTTATCTAGCTACTTTTTTTCTTAGAGAACTTCTTTTGAGCGAATGTAACGGATTTAAACGCTTTTTGTATCGGAATTCCATTCAATAGTCGAAAGCAAGGAAACAAACGGGAAGATTAAAAACAAAGAATTCAATCCATAATTGCCTAATATCCATATATTAATACAACTAACCAGAGCTAAACCAATTAGGTTAAAGAGAATGAAATAAGTTATTTTATTTTGTAGTTGTTTAATCAAATAGAGATCAATAGGTACTACGAAAATAATTATGAATAAATAGATTGCTAAAAAAGGCAGCACAAAAAACATGAGATTTTCGAACATTGTAAACCTGATTAATGCGGAATCGGAGTTTTCCTCGATGAATTGAATACTTAAAGTAGTCAACAAAGCCACTATTAACGGTAATAAAAGTATTTTGAATATGTTATTACGACTTTTTTTCATGTTTACCTCATTGTATTAACTTACTTGTTGATAACAATTATAGAGAAAATATTTAAAAATTGCTAAGTTTTGGTTTGTTGCTTAAAGTTGTAGACGACATTTGTTAAAACGTATGCTTTATATGCAAGTTAACTGGAAACTCGGTAGCTCCTTGCGTATTAGTGTCACAGAAGGAAACACTAGAGCGAGCCAGTAGACTTTATCGAAAAAGTATGAAAATAGTAGGATACGTTACTATACGTATTATCTCAGTGCAGAAAGTTAGTCTAACATTGTCTTATCTGTAACAATGTATCTGTGGGAAAGTGAAGCCACAACGTTAATAACGCCGAGGTGTAATTGATAGAATACATCATTTTACATGCGACTATGTTCTTGGGTATATTATACTTATTTTCTGAAAGTTAAGAGATATATACTTTTTTTAGTACATTCATAATTATTATTCGAAGAAAACAACTTAAAAAAGACTGAATATGCAAATTAATGGAATTTGAAATATTAGATTGAATTATTAAAAAAACAATATTTGGATTGTCATTGCTTCAATAGTATAATTTCTTCCAATGCAAGTTGTTTTGGTGATAAATGTGGATTAAAATGGGTATCAGCTCAAATAATAGATTCATCACCATAACGTGGGGGTGATTTATGTTCCAACTGGACAAATATCATTTTTGGTGATGAAACAAAAAATAGCTTTATTAGTATAATTTTTTTATTGAGCTAAAAATTTATGAAGATACATCTTGGAGGAAGAAATGAAAAAGAGTTTATTTTTAATGTCTTCGCTAGTTTTATCCACTTCAATTATTCTTAGTGGCTGTGGAAACAGTGAGGATGAAGCAAAAAAAGACGATAATTCAAAGAACACACAGGAAGAAAAAGGACAAGAACAAGATAAAGTCAAAAAAGACGAGCCTAAAAAAGATAAGAAATCAACTGAAGGATCAGCTGACTTTGCTTCTTTAATTTCCTATATGGAAAAGGAAACTCAAGGGAAAACTAAAGTTCTTTTTGAAAACAATGAACCCCAAGTACATAAAATGGAGAATGTTTCAATTTCACTTGATGCATATTCAGTAGTAGAATTAAAGGATTTCCATACTGATTTTAATATTCCTTTTAACGAGGAAACAAATGGTGGTGTCATTTTAGCTAAATACACAGTGAAAAATGACATGGATAAAGATGTTTATTATACGCCTACTTTAGATATTACATTTACGGGTGCAGATAAATATTATACGAACTATAAGGAATTAATTCCTAAAGAAGATCAATTGCCAACAAAACTAGGCTATGAAACAGATTATTTGCTAAAAAAGGGTGAAGAGGTAACAGGATATATCGCTTATCCATTCGGTGCAACAGATTTAGCAAAAATCAATGAACTGGGCACAGTATCAGTTATGGTTCCAGTACCGCTTTCTGAAAAAGAAAAATATGATGCTACTATTGGTTCAGAAGGAAGATTTAATCTTGCTTTAAATACGGATGGTTCGAAAAAAGTATCAAGTAACGCATCATTCTATCAAGATAAAGTAACGATGGACAATATGGGTGAAAAGAAGATGCTGAAAGAAAAAAGCGGCATCAATGACAGTAAAAAAATTGGTGATGTAAATGCTATTTTAGATGGATATCAGTTTACAGCATTTACACCAAATGAGGTGGAAGCTCCTCGTTTCTCCAATTTCACAAACGGTGTTACTTTATTAACAGTGAAATTTAAGCTAGACAATAAAGCTGCTAGTGAAATTGGCTTATCTTCTATGTCTTCAAAATTAACTGTTAATGATGGAGCGCAATATTTATTGAGCGAAGGCATGTTATTAAATTACAGTTATAATGACGTTGTTAAAGCTGGAGAAACTGGCGAGCTATTGCAAGTATTCGTATTAGACCAAGAGCAATATGAAAAAATTTGGAAAGATAAATCCTTTGAAATTGAATTAGGTCCAATTCGAGATCAAGGGGCAAAGGATACTTCTAAAGGCCATAAAGTAACGTTTACATTACCAAAATAAATTGTAAAAGCCCTCTCATATTGTTTTGAGAGGGCTAATTTTATATTTACCAGCCTTGAAGCCCTAAACCTTTTTTATGGGACGATTCTAGTAGCACAAGTTTTTCTTCCCATTCATTACATATTGTCTCCCAATAATGTAAAGGTTCTAGAGTAGAATCAATCTTTCGTAACTTAGTCCTTAATTGATGAGGGATTGCCAAGATTTTATCACTAAATTTCATTTCCTCTTTATCTCGAAAATCATTGTAGTATTTAGTAATTTTATTAACATACCGTTTATAGATTGCTAGCGAATGACAAAAAGTCTCTATTGATGAATTTACAAATATACGTTCAATGTTTTCTAAATTGTTGTAGTCTAGTAAAAAGATTTCATCGCTAGCTCGATTGAGCACAAAGTATTCATAATTGGTATGTTCTTTAATTAAATAGAAATCCTCAAACATCAAATAATTTGGTAGCTTATTTATAATATCTGCATAGTACCAATCACTTTCAAGTTTCTTTAAAGGTTCCTTCTCACCAGATTGCTCTAAATTTGATATTTCTCTTTGTAATTTCATTTCTTTTAGTGAGGAATAACTTCTCAAAAATCCTTTAGCAATTGATAAAAATTTATATTTTTTGCGGAACTTTTCAAAGTCATCTCCAATATTCTCAACTAAAAAATCAATTGAAGTTTGAGAGATTCCTTTCTGATCCATTTGCAAGATAGCTCTATATGTATGTAAAGAATCCAATTTATATATACTCCCTTTCTAAGTTATAAACTTTCTTCTATTGTAATATTATACCGAATTTAGTTTGCTTTATAAATCGAATTAAAACAATGAAATTTTAATGATAAACATTAAATAATTATTGAAAAGGATAAAATAGAACGTATAATTAACATTAAGAGAGGGGATGCTTGAATGGAACAAACACTTCAAAGTAAAGAATTTCGATTTTTAACAAAAGGGTTACGTACAGTTTTTACAATCATTATGGTTTTGATGATATTTGGACTTACTATGATAGGTGTATTTTTAGTTGGAGCAATTTTTGTGCCCGAGAATCAAGTAAACAATTTTCTAACACAGGGTTATTTAACAGCTTCTGCTCATTTAGGTGGTATGGAAATTGAATTAGCAGATAAGGTAGCGAAAGATATCCAATATACAAAAATGAATTTCGTGAAATTATTATTTACTGCTACAATATACATAGGAATATTATTATTTATCGTTGTCCAAGTAAGGAATCTATTAAGTAATTTAAGTAAGGGGATTATTTTTTCAGGAACGAATAGTAGAAAAATGGAGTGGATTGCTTACGCTGTAGTTGTATTAAGCTTAACAGTAGATTCATTTCAAACGTACATTGCCTATATTGTTATTGAACAATTTAATTTAGATGAGTTGTTAGTAGGTACAGGATTGATAAAAGGATTAACCTTTCATTTTACTGGAATTAATTGGACGTTACTATTATGTGGATTAGCCATTTGGACGATAGCACGTGTAGTTCGATACGGTGCGTTTTTGCAAGATGAATATGATGCAACAGCTTAGGAAGTGAAGAAATGACAATAATTATTCGGTTAGATCGAATGCTTGCTGATCGAAAAATGCAGCTAAGTGAGCTAGCAGAAAAGGTTGATGTGTCGATTGTCAATCTATCCAACTTAAAAACAGGAAAGGTTAGAGCCGTACGTTTTTCTACATTAAATGCGATATGTAAGGCATTGGGCTGTCAACCTGGAGATATTTTAGAATATATAGAGGATGAAGAAGAATAATAGGGACCCGAAGAGTGAATGCTGTTCGGGTCTCGAAACTTTTACTTTTATAATTGACGATATGAGTGAAGAGCTATAAAATAAAAAAGACCGACCAGACGGTTTTTTATTTTATAAGGAGGCTATGAAATGTCATCAAAAGCTGATTTAAAGCGATTACATATTATCCAAACCGCGATTCAATATTTGAAGGACAATGATGTAAGTACGTTGACTTTAGATAAGATTGCAAGTAGGGGGAATATTAGTAAGGGCGGATTACTCTATCATTTTAAAACGAAGGATGCGCTTCAAACAGCGATAGCCGAAACGATTTTGAATGACGTTATGCATTTATATGAGCATCTAGCAAGCCAAGAGCAAGGGACAGGGAGATTGACGAGAGCATTTATTTTAGCTTCTCAAAAAGATCTTGCGAAAGGGGCATCCTTAAATATTGCGATTCAAATTTTGCAACAGGACCATGCATCGATTGCATCAGCCTACGAATGCTTACTAGAAGAGTTGTTTGAAGATGGGTTAGAGGTCTCTATTGTCCATTTGATTCGGTTAACGATTGATGGATTGTATTATTCAAAACGGTTAAATATTGCACCGATTTCTACTGAAGCAATAGAGGGTGTCTTTGAACAATTAATGCAAATGACAAGGAAGGAATACCATATATGAGTGCTTTTGGTTTATTATTAATTGCAATTATCTCAGAAGTTTTTGCAAGCTCAATGTTGAAACTAACAAATGGATTTAAACGAATATTACCGACAATCGGTGTAGTGGTTGGATATGGAACAGCTTTTTATTTCCTATCTTTAACATTACAATCTTTAGCAATTGGTACGGCATATGCGATTTGGGCAGGATTAGGAACCGCGCTCACAGCAATAGTCGGTGTAGTCTTTTATAAGGAATTATTCAATTTTAAAAAGCTTATGGGTATTCTATTAATTATTGTCGGTGTGGTTATTCTTAACCTTGCTGGTAGTGGACATTAAGGAGGAATTTGCAAATGAACGGTTATTTATTTTTAATGTTATCCATTGTCAGCGAAGTATTTGCCACAACGATGCTTAAATATTCTGAAGGATTTACAATTCTAGGTCCATCGATTGCAGTCGCAATTGGATATGGCATTTCGTTCTATTCATTATCGCTATGTTTAAAAACGCTACCGTTAAGCCTAGCCTATGCCGTTTGGTCTGGAATAGGTACAGCATTAACAGTCATTGTGGGAATCGTGTTATGGGGAGATGTGTTTAATCTTTACTCAGCCATCGGAATCACACTTATTATTGGTGGGGTTATTCTTCTAAATCATGGGAATGAAAATAATGCCACAACATAGCGTCAAATAAAGAAAACGTCCAAATTAAATGGACGTTTTCTTTATTTTGTAGAACCCTTTTTTAATAAAAATTTAATGAAAGATTGGATGAGTTACTCATATTTGCTTTCTTAAAAAACGGATTTATTCCATCAGAAATGCCTTCAATTGTTATCATCCTAAATTCCTCTTTATTTAGGTTTATTTAATTTCCCCATTTTTGATGTTTCTCTCACGAAAAAAGTCGTCATATTCCTAAGCTCTACATATTATAACGAGAAGGTATTAAATATTTTTGTAATGGATTCATTGATGACAGATGGCTCATTAAGACCGGGGAGGGGCTGGGGGAATTGAATAATGACAACAAAAGAAACCATTTTTTATGCGATGCACTCTACGACATAAAAGCACTCCAGGATATGATGAAAGATTTTCATTCTAAATACTTTGGACAGCTGCTTGTGAAAATAGTGGGAAGTGATACGATACCCTTCTTTTTAGTAACACACAACGGTACTCATTTAAAATTATTGGATACAGTAAAGCAGTTTGAAACAGAGTTTTTTCGTATAGAGGCTATTGATAGGGAGCGTTGCCGTGGAACTATTTCGCTTTTACGTGCCTTTGATTATGAAGACCGGGATACGAATTTGATTGCAGATGTTGTGAGGTTAGAAAAAACATCTACGGAAAAATCTATTGAATTAAGTGGTATATATGCGATTCAGTTATTAAAGCCTGAAATGTTAAAAGGGAAATTAATCATTGAGCCAAAATGGTGAATGAAATTTTAAGTACCTAAAAGAGGCGTGTTCACTATTGATCGATAAAGGGATTTTTTTGTTGATAGTTTGCTAGTGTATGCCCATTTTTAACCGATACTTGCCCGCAGCAGAGATCAGTGTCTTTTAAAATAGATAAAGATGGTTAATTAACATACATGTTACTAAAATAACATAAAAATTAGAGCATATGTCTATATGCACGTTACATTAGCTGAATTTATTAGAGAGAGAATTAGATGAAAGGAAGAGATACATGGCATGACAATTATTGGAATGTTACATCATCGTTTAGATCCTAGAACAGTTATTAAGTCATATGCATATGCGGCTGTCGCAAAAGCAGAGGGAGCTCAATTTTTTTATTTTACACCAAAAAGCGTTAACTTTGATAAACGCTCCATTAGAGGAAAGGTATATGAGAATGGTGATTGGCATGATAAAATGATGCCCTTCCCAGATGTCATATACAATGCGGGAAGTCCCGAAAAATTATCGGTATCAAAGGACATTATTGATAAATTGAAAAAGGAAATCCCTTTTACAACTTACTCTATAGGTAATAAATGGAATGTGATGAAGCGTCTTGAGGAAGCTAAGGAGTTTGAAAAATATTTAATCCCATCTGAGATTGTGGAAAATGTTGATATACTCCATAATTTTATGGCTTATTATAAAAAAGTCGTATTTAAACCGATAGATGGCCGGAAAGGAAAAGGGATTTATTTTATTTCGAAAGTAGGGAGAACTAACTTTGAGGTAAGGAAGGATAGGGAAACTACTGTTTGTTCAAAGTTACAGCTAGATGAATTAATTAGAGGGCAACTTACTACAGGCACCTTTATCGTGCAGCCTTTTATCCAATCCATAACAAAATCGGGTCAAATATATGATTTTCGTCTTCACGTTCAAAAAGACGGTGAAGGTAAATGGGTTATAACGACAATTTATCCACGAATTGCACCAAATGGCTCGATTATACCGAATATTAACAATGGTGGCTTTACTAATTATTTAGATCCTTTTCTAGAGCAGGAATTTAAAGACGAAGCCTATGATATTCGGCGTATGTTAGAGCATTTTTCCTTGTCACTGGCTCGACATTTAGATGAAATTCAGATAGTGCAATTTGGCGAAGTTATTGATGAAATTGGCATTGATATAGGCTTAGATGAGCAAAGAAAAATTTGGATGTATGAAGTGAACTGGCGACCAGGTTGTCCTCCTGCTTTTTATTTAGAATTAGATGTGGTCATTAATACTATAAGGTATGCAATGTACCTCGCTAAGAACCAGAAACAAATTAAAAGGGAGATTAGGCAACATAAGAAAAATAAGGATATAGCCGAAGTTAAAATGGAGATTACACAACAAGAGGAGTATCAAGAAATAGTTGAGGTTAAAAGGGAAATTACGCAACGGAAGAAAAATAAAGATATAGCTGGAGAAAAGGCTTTACCGATTATTGCGATTACCGGAAGTGCTGGAAAAACGACATCAAAAGCATTCCTTGCCTCTATTTTATCGAAAAAATGGAATATCTTTGAGTCAAAAGATTATTGGAATACAACAGAGCATACGAAAAAACATAAAGAAGAAATTAATGATTCGCATGAGGCTGTTGTGCTTGAGTACGGGATGGCTTACCCAGGCATCATAACAAATCACTGTAGCATTATCCAACCAAATATTAGTATTATTACAAATATCGGTTTAGCTCATGTGGGCAACTTTGACGGAGATATTAAAGGTGTGGCCAAGGCAAAGTCGGAATTAATCCATGGAATGGACCAAAACGGTTTATTAATCCTGAATAAGGATGATGAGAATTCGAAATATTTAGAGAAACGGCAGTTTAAAGGGGAAATCTTAACAGTTGGTATTCATGGTACAGCTGACTATAATGCTTATGATATCCAGTATAAAGACATCGGTATGACCTTTAAAATAAAGCTACAAGGACAGGAAATTGCCATGTATATCCCAATTTTAGGAGAACATCATGTTTATAATGCGCTAAATGCCATTGCGGTAGCAGATTATTTAGGGTTTAGTCCAGAAGATATTAAAGCAGGATTGAATTTCAAAAAACCACCTAGAAGATTAACTATTTATAACTGTCGTGATGACATTACGATCATTGATGATACTGTTCACTCACATCCGCAGGGCGTACGTGCCGCTATTGACGTTCTTTCAAATATAGCGAAGAAACGTAAAATTGCTATTATTGGACAAATGCGAGAATTAGGGGATTTGAGAGAAGAGGAATATCGTAAATTAGGCGAATTCATTTATGAGCAAGACATAGATTTATTCATTACTTATGGCTTTAGAACGGAGGAAATGGGAGCGGCAGCGAAGGCAAAAGGGATGGATCCTTCTAAAATTTATCATTTCCTAGATAAGGAAAAATTGCATGCCCTCTTGGAGAAAGTCATAAAACCTAACGACACCATTTTAGTAAAGGGTGCTAGTAAAACGAATATGTTTGATACGGTTAAATTTTTAGATCAAAAATATCAAGAATAAATAAAAAAGCCCGAGTAATTGCCCTTTGAAGGAAGCAATTACTCGGGATATTTTTTAGTTAAATAAATCATTGTATGAGAGCATTTTCAGAAAGTACTTTAATTCTAAGATGCTTTGAGAATGAATTTTATTTCTTTTGCGGCTTCTATGGCTTTATTTTTTGCTTCAGCTAATGTTGCGCCTTCCGCAATTACATATGCATAACGATGTCCCATCGATAAAGGAGGGGTCAATAATGTCCCTCTTTTTGGCTTCACATATACATCCACAACTCCTGGTGAATTCGTTGCTCTATTTCTTCCAAGAACTTTTTCTAAAATACCCTTACTTTCTACAATGATGTATTTTGTATAAACAAACTTTCTATGCTTTGGTTTGATATCGGGCTGTTCACCTAAGAATAGTTTAAGCGTTTCTTCCACTAAACTAAATCCAAAAGCAGCGTGAAGCATAGTATTCATTGCCCCCCCTGAAATTCGAGGATTAATCTCGATAAGCTTCCAGCCGTTCTTTGTTAAACGAAGCTCTAAATGCAAAGCACCATTTTCGATGTTAAACTCTTTTACAATAGATTTGAGAACTTCCTCAAGACCACTTTGAATTTCTTTTGGAGCTTTAACGAGAACACCGTATCCAGTAATGATAAAACGTTTACCTTGAGTAATTTCTTGTTCGATAATACCGATGATATTAGCTTGACGTTTATAGACAAGTGCTTCTACTAAATATTGCGGACCTTCGATATATTCTTCAATCATAAGTGTTTCACGAGGATTTTTACTTCGTAGATAGCTCAGGTGTTTGTTCAGTTCACTTGAGTCGTTTGCTAACAAAACATCTTTAGAGCCTGTTGATTTTGGAGATTTCACAATAAGTGGGAATTCAAAGTTATTAGAGACGGCCTCACTTGGCTTGAGAAGAAAAAACTTAGGCGAATAAGGCTGATTCTTTAAAAAATTTCTAGTTTTCTCTTTATCCTCCATCATTTCAATAGCTGTTGAAGATGTATAGTTATCACAAAATTCATCACATAAAATTGAGGCAATATGGACAAAAGGGTCGACAAAACTAACAATAGATTTTATTTCTAATCCGAATTTAATTAAATTATGAATCTCAACTTTCATGTTTTCTATATTCGAAGTATCAATAAGAACCATTTGATGAATATCTGGGTAGGCTTTTCTCTGCTGTAATTGCTTTTTGTTGTTAGTAAAAAGTACAGTAAAATAACCTAATTTTTCTGCTGCTTTTGTTGCTTCGCGACTTGACCCAGATTTGTTAGTGCCGATAAATATAATCGTTTTCAGGTATATCACTCCTTCTATTGTTACTTAGATGTGTAATCAACTATATATATATGCGAAGAAATAGGTTTCCTCTAGTTAAGTATCTCGTGTACATCCAAGCAACTTTTAATAAGTTACATATACTAGAGTGGAAGGGAGGGAAAAATAATATGAAGCCTCTTACGGTGCAGGATTTAACAGTCATTACTGCAGGCCGATTAGTGCAAGGGTCGAAGGAAGTGTTAATTCAACATGGAGCTTATCGACTGAAGCAAGTGAAAAGACCAAATACCTTACTTTTTATGAGTAAGCGTATTGTCAACTGGAAAGACTTAGAGCCATTTTATCCTATAGTCCTTGTAACCGATAGACTATACAGTCAATATGTAATACCTGAGCAAATAACCATCATTAAAGTAAATAATATAGATGAGGCATATTGGAAATTCGTAAATTATTATCGCAATCAATTTGATATCCCTATCGTAGCCATTACTGGTACTTCTGGTAAATCGACGACAAAGGAAATGATCAAACATATACTTTCTAATGAAAAAAATGTAGTATCCACGCCACTTAGTAGTAATTCTAGAACCGCTTCTTTGCAATATTTACTGAATATTGATGATGATACCGACGCAGCTGTTTTTGAAACTGCTGTTGGTTCACCGGGGGACGTCCGAAATGCAGGGGAATACTTCAAGCCTACTATTGGGATTATTACAAATATAGGAGCACATCATTTAAATTATTGCAAAACTTTAGAGGGGTATATCCAAGCAAAGGGTGAAATGTTGGACATTATTAGTCCTACAGGCTCATTAATCCTTAATGCTGAGGATATCAACATAAATAAAATAGATTTATCGAAGTTTAAAGGACGCATCATTAAGGTAGGTAAGCATGAATCTTGTGATTTTCGAGCAAGTAATATCCGCTACCACAATAATGGTATGCTGTTCAACGTCCATCACAAGAAGAAACTCTATGAAATCTTTGTACCAGGTTTTGGCGAGCATCAAGTATATAATGCCCTTGCTGCTATTGCAGCTATTTATGAAATGGATTTGCCGATTTCGTTGGCAGCAAAAAGACTGCCATCATTCAAAAAATTGAATAAGCAACTTCAAGTATTTAAGGGCATTAATAATTCCGTATTAATAGATGATACATGGAATATTACGACAACTTCTTTGGAGGCAGGATTAAAGGTTTTGAATGCTCTCGGAGAAGGCAAGAAAAAGATTGCCATTCTTGGAACGATTACAGATTTAGGGTCTTGGGGATATATTATTCACGAGCAAGCAGGAGAATTAATCAGTCAAATTGGGGTCGATGTACTCATTACGATAGGGGAACATGCAAGCATTATGGCGGTTCATGCCATTGAGGCAGGACTTACTTCACCTGTTTATATCTTTAAAAATAGTACGCGCGTCTATAAATTGTTAGATGAAATTGTAGATGAAAACACTATTCTTTTCATTAAAGGAGATATGTACAGTAGGGAAGTTTCGAAGTTGGCAGATGATTTAAAAATAAAAAAATCATCTACTTCTGATTAGATTCTTCTTATCACCTAAATAAATGTTATTTTTCATCATTTATTAGATTGAGCATGCAAATAGCCAATTGCTAAGAAATGTAGAAGCATGGTCATATATTAGCTCATTTATACAGAAATATACTTTATAGAAAGGGGGCGTAGTTAACTTGCAACATATAAGTGTTAGCGATATAAGAAAAATATTGCATGGAGAATTAATAAGCGGCTCTGAACTCTGGTCTGTAAAACATGCAATTTATTATAACCGACATGAACTGACACAAAATCATACACTTATGTTTGTTAGTAAAAATGATACAATCAACTGGCAAGAGATAGATCGAAAGGGCCCATCTCTAGTCATTTCGGATAAATCATCAGAAGAATTGAAAAAATCGCTGAAGAATACGACCGTTATTCGCGTTAAGAGTATTGTGCAGACCTATTGGAAATTCATTGAATATTACAGAAATCTATTTCAAATACCAGTGGTTGCTTTAACAGGAACGTGTGGTAAAACGACAACGAAAGAAATGATTAAACACATAGCTAGTAAGGAATGGAATGTTCAAGCATCTGTGAGCAGTAAAAATGAGCCACGGCAATCTTTACCGTACTTGACTGGGATCGATCAGAAAACAAAAGCAGCTATCTTCGAATTGGGTTTGGGAAATGTAGGGAATATAAAACACCAATGTATGATCTATCAGCCTACGATTGGTATTATTACGAATATAGGTGTCCATCATTTAGATGGATGTAATAATCTTGACGGCTATATAAAAGCAAAGGCAGAAATTTTAGAAGGAATCAGAAAAGGTGGCACGTTAATCATTAATGGTGATGATGAGAACATTAAAAAAATCCCCTTGCATAAATTTACAGGGAAGATTATTACCTTTGGCGTACACGAAAAGTCAGATTATCAAGCGACTAACATTCAATTTACAAAAGATGGCATGAAATTTGTACTAAACGTGTCCAATGAAAAGTACAATTTATTCGTTCCAGGATACGGAGAACACCAAGTATATAATGCATTAGCGGCTATAGCTGCCGTAAAGGAAATGGGACTGTCAATTGCCTGCGCTATTTCGCATTTAAAAACGTTCAAAACGATGGCAAGACACCTAGAGTTTTCAACTGGTATTGGGAATTGTACTATTGTAGATGATACATGGACAAATAACCCGACTTCTGTTGAAGCAGCTTTAAAGGTATTAGATTCGATAGGTAAAGGGAAAAAAGTAATTCTTATTTTAGGTGACATTAAGCGATTAGGTAGATTCGAAGAAAAATATCATCGAGAGATTGGCACAATGGTCTCGGCCAGAAATGTTGATACGCTTATTACGGTTGGCAAAAGAGCAGAAAATATTGCGAATCAAGCGTTGAAGGAAGGAACGAAGGCAGAGGTTCATAAGTTTACTAACGTGACAGGAGTTTTAGATGTACTTAAGCCTAAGCTTGATAGTGATACAATTGTCCTTATTAAAGGTCCCATGTCTAGTAAATCCATGATTGAATTTGCGAATCAGTTAAAAAATAAATAATAAGCTAGAAAAAAGAGACTGGGACATAACTGGTTAAAACCTTAAAAAGCGCGAGAAATCAATTTTAGAAACGTTGATTTCTTGCGCTTTTCTGATGTGAAATTTTTTCATTTGGCTTTAAAAATTTACCTAAGTCTCAGCCTTTTCATAGGGTTGAAAAACAATAGGCTCACGGGAAACTTTGTGAATGTTGTGGCACTTTAAATGATGGAGATTTCCGTTCCAAGCTATTCACTTTCTTAAGGGCGCGATTCTTGGCATTTTATTACTGATTCATGATGCTCTCGGCATTTTATCAGCGATTGGCATTTTGGAGCATCTAGCCTCTTCCTGAGCTTTTGTTGCGGCTACCACTCCATTTTCGCGCAGAAAACAATTGTTGCTGAAGTTTCGTTTTTATCACTATATATAAGAGTGACATGCCACATGCTATGTGAAGCGGTTAATTGGAGTGGAGGTTGGACGCCCGCAGGAAAGCGCTCAGTCGGAACGGAAATCAACCCGACGTTTTACCGAAGAGACACACTTTATTTAATAGGACACCTTAATTTAATTGCCATAATAATTTTTCAACAACATGAAAAAGAAGTATCCTCAAAATAGAGGAATACTTCTTTTCTCATTTATACTATTAAACATTTCGGTCCATGTAGATACAAATTTAAGGCATTAGAAATGATTTTATTGGTAGAAAGCAGAGTTGAACTTGCTTAAAACACACGTTTGGCTGTAATATAATGCTGTTTATAATAGTCAACCATTAGTACTCTCGTAGTAACACCATCAGAATTCGGAATGATGAGACGAGAATCTCCTGCATAGATAGCTACGGATGATGGAGTTTTAGAGCCTTTCACACTATTAAAGAACACCAAATCGCCCTTTTTTAAATTGGTACTTGAAACCGTTGTGCCAACGTTCATTAGTTCTTTTAAATTGGTTGTACCAAGTTTAATTCCACTCTTACGATAGATAAAGTCTACGAATCCTGGTGCTGTAAAGCGTAGATTTGATTCGTTATTCGTTGAGCTAATTGTTACTTTATTTTTATAATTAAAGGCGTTTTCAACAATTTTATCACCTTTCGTTGCAGGATTAGCTGAAAGTAAAGTAGGTAATACTCTGCGGGCAGTTACATAACTATCTTTGTAATAAGGTTTACTGTTTAAATCAGAAATAACAATGTTTTGCTTAGAATCAGCCATGTGAATCATTTTATTGTCGCCAATATACATACCCACATGATCAGGATCTGTCCCTGTCTTTTTACTCTTAAAGAATAGTAAATCACCTTTTTGTAATTGATTTCTCGCTACGTATGTCCCTTGCTGCATCATATAATCTTCATTATAAGTCCCAAGATCAACACCGTTCTTCTCGAAAATGTACATTAAAAATGAAGCGCAAGAAAACTTATATGGATATGTAGGCTTGTATTGAGTATTACTGTATGTCGCCTTACCAATTAAGCTTTTTCCAGTTTGAATTAATTGATCCGCTTTCGCAGCAACAGCCTGTGCGTTATTTTGAGCATTTGTTGTTGCAGCCTCTACTTCTATTGGATGGACAGCTGGTTGTACCATTCCCAATGTGCTAAAACCTATCGTCAATGCTAATGTTGTAGTTAAAAATCGTTTATTCATGTTGTCAATTACCTCCTGAAGCTATTGTTAGGATTAAATCCTGTTTTGGCTTGCCTTGGAATTAATCGTAGCATGAAAAAGTAGGGCTTCTTCGAGGTAAATGTTACCACGCTTAATTGGAATAGGCTTTAAACACTTGATATAAAAGGCTTCATCGCGGGAATTTACAGTTTCATTACAAATGTTTCAGTAGGATGTATTATGTGTAGATTGAGGATCAACTGCCTCGAAAATGCTAGAGAAATCACTAACATTTTCGAGGCAGTACAATGAGGGCTCTTTTAAATTTCTTGAATCATCTCAACTCTATTACCAAATGGATCTCTAAATTCAAAGCGTTCAAAATGAGGAATAGGAACTGAGTCTAATATTTCTATATGATGTTCAGCTAATACTTTTTTCCAATAATCTATATTTTCAACTTGATAGGCAATATGAGCTTTTGTCGTTAGTCTATCAAAGTCATCCTCTGTTCCTACATGTACCTCTTTATTGCCGACCTGTAACCAAAATCCACCTCGACCTTTTAGAGAATCTGGTTTTTCAATCTCTTTTAACCCTAACGTCGTACAATAAAAATGTTTGCCCTGATCTTCCTGACCTTTTGGAATAGTTATTTGAACATGGTGTAAGCCAATAATCATTTTTTACTCCCCCTTAAATTAATGATTCTATACTTATTTCTAGAATGAAAATGTTAAATCCTTCAAATTCTAGTGATTTGTCCGAAATGAAGTTTTAATGAAACCAGTTAGAAGGATGAGGGAATAGGCCCATAGCAGCCATGAAGCAAAATAGCGATCTAAGTTAGCTGGTAAATTCGTAAAAATAGTATCAAAAAATAATAATACGACTGCATCGATGAGCATTCCTGGTAATGCGATGCAAATTGCTGCTTGTAGTTGTTTTGAGCCCGATTTCTTTTTTAGAGAATAGATTGGGACAGTTACTAGCCAAATGAGCGGAATAGCCAAAATGTAAGCACCTATCATGAGGAAAGGTTTCTCAAGGATAAAAAAGTACTGTCCCATTAATCGAAATACAGCACTTGCTATAAGCCAAATCCCAAACCCCCAACATAAAAAGAATCGCATAGTGGTTCCTCCTCAAATTATTTTCCTAGACGATACAATGTCTGTAGAATTTTTTCTAATTGTTGATAGAGTGCATCTATGTCGAAGTCATCTCGCATCATCACTTGTATAGCTAGACCATCAATAAGGGCGTTAAAAAAAATACTCCAAGTATCCATCGACACGCCATCAATTGGCGATGTATCCCATAATTTTTTTAAACCGTCACTTAAATGTTCATTTTCGGTTGTTAAAATTTGTCCAATCTGCTGTCTAATTGACGGATTCGTGAAGCCAAAGACGATTAAGGTAAAAAATAATTTATGGTAAAAAGTATCATTATCATAACGACTCTTTGCAGAAATAAGCGCAGATTGAATCATCTGTTGATCGATTGCCAAAATCTCATTCCAAGAATTTTCACAGATGTCTTGAATAATTTCTAGAATGATATGTTCCTTTGTTTTGAAATGATAATAAATGGTTCCCTGTGTCACACCAGCTTGCTCGGCAACAGCCTTTAATGTAAATTTTTCAATTCCTTTGTCAACTAAACTTTGCTTGGCAGCAGTTAACAAATCCGACTTTTCGATACCAGTAGGTTTTGCCATTCATGTACACTTCCTTCGTTATTAGTTAGTTGGATAACTAACTCTAAAATAACAAAAAATTCCTTTATTGACAAGTGCATTTTCAAACGTACGGATAGACTGGAAGAAGCGATGGATCGATTGAAGGGCTTTTATTATATGAAAAATTGAATTGTTGAAATAAGTGGAGCAATGTTGATTAGAAAAGATAACCTTTCAGGTGTGTTGATTAACCATTTTTATCCACCTTGATTAAATTAGAAGGATCTGATTTCCGCTACGTGCTACTCGCTTTGTTGCTGTCGCTTCGCTTTCGCACAGATAAAACAATTTGTCGCTGACGCTTCGCTTTCGCACAGATAAAACAATTTGTTGCTGTCGCTTCGCTTTCGCACAGAGCAAGGCTTCATGCTAGAGAGCGTCGAGTAGCCCTACACTACAAGCTCTTCATCATTTCTTTGATAGAAAGAGCTTGTATTTCGATAAAAGCCCAAATAGTTTCGATAAAATGAGATTTTGTTTCGATATAAGCTCAAATAGTTTCGATAAAGAGCGATTTTGTTTCGATAAATCTTCAAAGTATCCCTATAAAACGAACGAAAGTAGCTTTAGCGATTCTGTTTTGGGGCTCGACACTAAATATAATTTCCCTAAATAATCTCTATCAATCTCTAATATAATTGAAGTATTATCTATTCTACTTTATTGGAGGTGATAGAATGTGAAAGAAAGGGAGGATAAAGATATGTTAGAAGTTCTAAAAGAAGAAAAATTCGATACAAAAGAAAAGATTACTAAAAGATATGATCTTGATAGTGAACGAATTAAGGAACTTGTAGCAAGTAAAAAAACTGTAATAGTCAAGAATGGAGTTATGCAAATTAATCCTTCTCATCCTGATTATGACTTTTGGATGGAGGATTGACTGATTTATGAAAGCAAGAGACATATACAGACTTAACCATCCTTACGAAGAAGGACGTGGTGATAAAGTTCTCACTCCTTGTTTTTGTTTTGACTTCTACGCCTAAAGAATTACTTGCATTAAAAATAACTACAAAACCGAGACCTCAAAATAGAGTAGAAATTAGATATTGGCATGAAGCTAATTTAGAATGTGAGTCATATGTTCAATGTGACCGATTTACACCTTTTATTTTAGATGGGGAAGTAGAATTTATTGTGATGCTAGAACAAAGTGATTACGATAGAGTTGTCTTGAAATTTAATGAATTTTACCCTATCTTAAATATGCAAAAAGAGTATGAGGAAAGTTTAAAACGTACATAGCATTTAACTAACTAACTAACTAACTAAGAAAATAAACTATTATATACCAACTTTCCCCTTCTATACTTTGGAAGGGTTTTATTATTTTATTTCTCAAAACAATTAGATACTTAAAAATAAAAGAAGAAGCATGCGAAATTTTTGGTACGCTTTTTTTGTTTGTCCAAAAAATGAAAAATTATAACAAGTTACTAAAATGACTTTAAAAATTGAATCTATTACCAATAGATAATCGCAGGAGTGTTGATTAATCTTTTAGGCTATTGATGTATACACAAAGCTTTATGGTCTAATAATAATAACGGAATAATAAGATATAGATACAACTTGGAATTTCGATTTGTTTAAAAGGGAAGATTGGTGCAAATTCGACGCTGACCAGCAACTGTAATTGGGAGCACGTTTCAAAAACTGTTACGACTTGTAATGGGAAGGCTATCTAATACAACCGAAAAACCTATGCGGATAGGGGTGTTGAGTGTGACTAGAGAAATTCTTCTGCATGCTTATAGTACGATGGTTGCTAAGAATGTAGCTTTTATTACGAATAGAATGCTTAATTCGACCTGGCGATTACCGTAGTATGTCGTGTATTTGCCATAGTAGACCGTTTTTTAAAGAGGAGGAGTGTTACACATGAATCCACAAGTAATCGAGTATTATGAAAATCTGTTAAAATATGAAATCATGCAAAAGCAGTATACAAACGCTTCTCAAACGTTATGGGAGCTAGTTGAACAGTATGTTGGGCAGGATGCTGTTCATAAATATGATATTCTAACAGCTTATTCGAATGTAATGAAAGAACTAATTGGATAAAATGTAACTTTAATCAGTGGAGGGTTCTTCATCCCACTGATTATTTGTTACGGGCCGTTAATACTACTTAATGTTCACCATTTTGATGGGGCATTAAGTAGTTTTTTTATGGAGCGAAGCGGCACATCGTGAAAGTGTCCAGTCGGAACGGAAATCAATCTCAGGTTATCTTTGTCATAAAAAATCCTATAGGACTTCATTCTTATTTCACTTTTTCTCTATATAATAATTTTGCGCTTATTATTATAGATTGGAGAATTATTCATGAAAAACCCGCTTTATCAGAGTTTTTGGCGAATGCACTTTTATGCCGCATTATTTATTACTCCACTGCTTATTTCGCTAACACTCAGTGGTATAGGTTATCTATTTTATACCGATGTTGAAGATCATTTATATGATAACTACTTTTTTGGTGATAGTGGAAAAACCGAAGAACTATCCATTGACGAGGCTGTTAAACTTGCAGAAGAATCATATGCTGGCTATAAAACAAATAAAATTATTGAGTTAGAAGAACCATATAATACACGTTTAACGATGAAAAATGCAGATGGGGAAGAGAGATATGTGTTCTTAGATGATCATAACCAAATTATTGGTGGTCAAGATGCTGGTTACACATTTTCTAATATTATGAGAAATTTGCATAGTTCTTTATTTATCGGAGGAACTTTTGTCAATTATTTAGTAGAATTAGCTGCGTGTTGGGCTGTTTTTTTACTGCTTTCAGGCATATATATGACGTTTAAAGCAAAACTACTAAAGAAAACAAAGCAGACAAACAAACGTCAAAAAAGTAGAAAATTTCATGCGCTTATTGGGACAATTATTACGATCCCGATGCTTGTTATTATTTTCACAGGCTTACCTTGGTCTGCGGTGATGGGGAATTTTATTTACCAAGCTTCACAAGATCATCCGTCTTTCGGCACGCCATTATTGCAGCAACAGCCACCTACATCTGATGTAAGTGAGATTCCTTGGGCTACTCGTAAAGAAACCCCTCCAACGTCAGATTCAGGACATGCAGCACATCATGGTATGAAAGAAAGTACGGTCTGTGGTGCTAACCCTTACCAACTAAGTGTAGAAAAGCTACAACATGAAATTGATGCAATGAATATATCAAAACCTTACGCGATTATCTATCCTACTAGTGATGTCGGTGTCTATACAGTTGCAAAGTCTAGTAACACAGGTGTAACAGGCCTTGATGTTAGCCCGTATGATGAAACAACGATGTATTTTGATCAATATAGTGGGAAGTTTATTGACAAGGTTGACTATGAGGACTATGGCATTCTTGCGAAATGGTTCACTTGGGGAATTCCTTTACATGAAGGTCACTTGTTTGGCTGGCCAAATAAATTAATCAATTTACTAGTATGTGTAGCATTTTTAGTGGTTATTGCTTGGGGAATTAGAACATGGGTACTACGCAAGAAGAAAGATCATCTTTCTGCACCACCTAAAATCTCTCAAAAAGTATCTATTCCTTTTATCATTTTCATGATTATTTTAGGTATTCTGATGCCACTATTTGGACTTTCTTTAATAGCTGTTGTACTGATAGAAATAATCATAAATTTGGTATCTAAAAATAAAAAAGAAGTCAATTAACATACTAAGCGATACTGTTTCCTCCATTAGATGAGGAATGCAGTATCGCTTTTCTTTTTCTAAAGCCAGCCTTTCTCACTTGCAACTTGTGCAGCTTGTTGTCTAGATTCGACATGTAGTTTTTGAATGGAGGTTGATAAATAGTTTCGAATAGTACCTTTCGTTAAAAATAATTTTTTACTAATCTCATTGGTTGTTAGACCTTCTTTTACGAGCTGCAGAACAGCAATTTCACGTTCATTTAGTGGATTTTGTTCCTTCATAAACAATGTAGCAGCTAAATCTCTGCTGACTACCTTTTCACCATTCATCACTTTTCTAATTGTTTCAATTAAATAGTCGATCGGTTCGTCTTTTAGTAAATAACCGTGAACCTCACAATCCATCGCTTTCTGTAAGTAGCCAGGGCGTGCAAAGGTAGTGACAATCATCACCTTGCATGGTAAATTTGCTTGTCTAATTTTTTCAGCGAGCTCAAGTCCAGTAAGATTCGGCATTTCGATGTCCAATACACAAACATCCGGTAGCTCTTGTTGAATATATTCCCACGCTTTTTGACCATCTGAAACTTCTGCGATCACTTTTATATCAGGCTCAAACGACAACAAGGAAGCCAAGGCACCACGTAACATTTGCTGATCCTCTGCTAGTAATACGCTTATCATATATTATGTTCCTTTCTGTATTGTTGGATAGGTAGTGTTAACGTCACAATCGTTCCAGCTGTCGCTAAATTGTCAATGGACGCACTTCCTTGAAGGGCATTCATTCTTTCTTTCATCGATGATAATCCATTGCCATGGCCTTGATTATGTAAGCCCACACCATCGTCAAAAATTTTAAATGTTAATATTCCATTTATATAGTAGATATCTATTTGGCATTTTTTCGCTTGACTATGTTTAATAATATTTGTAGTTGCTTCCCGAAGACATAAGGACAGCATCGTTTCTTCCACACTTGCTAGTAGTAGTTTTGGGCAATTATTTTTAATTTTTATGGAAATATCTGCTGTTTGTAAATGCTGTTGACAAAGTATTAGCTCACTCTCTAACGAAATAAAATTCATATCGGACACTAATTCTCTTACTTGCTTAAGTGCTGTCCGCGTTGTTGCTAAAATCTCATTTAACTCTTCTTTAACACGCATAGTATCTTTATCGACTAATTTTGATGTTAGTTCTGTTTTTATTTTAATCATTGTCAATGTATGACCAATCGTATCATGGAGGTCTCTAGCAATACGTTGTCTTTCTTCTTGCTGTACAAGCTGAGTATTTACCTCTGTTAATTCTGTCTGTAGTTTTTTTGATTTTTCTACATAATAGATTAGCATTGGAAAAAGTAGCTGAATGATCATTATTGGTATTAAAACTTCGGTTTCTAATGTAAAAGATGTTCCAGGTTCAAACCAAATAACTATAAAAAACATAAGGGCAATTGCAAACATTCCTACTGCAATATGCCACTTAGTTTTAGCTCTTCCAAGTAAATCAGCAAATGTAAATCCAAAAACTAACATAGTAGAACCTTCATAAATACCTAGTATGACAATAAGAGTAAAACCTATTAAAGAAGCTCCAAGTAAACGCCAATCTTTAAACCATAAAGCAATATAGAAGGCTACTAAAAATAACATTAGAATTATTACTTTAGCAAGTAATGATAATTGAGAATCTGATCCTAATACCATGGTGCATAAAAAAATGAGCGTTACTACATCGATAATTAGATAATGCTTTGCTTGATCTCTTGGGTAAATTTTTATATGCTACACCAACCCTTATTGATTATTTACGTGTGATAGCTTGAATGGTATTTTTACGAACCCATTCCAATGGTCCAAAATGAAAGTGCTTTATGCACATATGGGCAATATAAATTTGTAGGAGGGAAATGGACATCCAAATGGCAATAATTTCAATGCTATTCAACTTTCCTCCTAAACCTAAGCCCCAGCCATAGAAAATGATAGATGCCATAATATTTTGAAGAACATAGCAACTTAAAGACATTTTGCCGACGTTTCCAAGTTTCTTCCATAACCAATCTGCCTTCTTGTATTCTATCAGCTTACCTAATATACCAATATAACCAATTGATAGGATAGGAGCAAATAAATAGCGAACTGGGAAATCAAAAGTTCCTCCAGGAATAAAAATAAGAAGATTCAATGGGATCCCAATATAAATACCGATAGAAAATAGCCTTTTTCGGACTTGGCGACCATGCTCACTTTGAGAAAATACACCGTTACGCATAAATTTAACACCAAGTAAAAATAAGAAGATGTTCATGGGAATAATAAAGATTGCTTCTGCTCTATAGTAGAGAAAATTTGCTAAGCGATATTGTATTTGTTCAAACCAAGTGCCGTTTTGATAAAGTGAAACGACCGAATCGCTATCATAGAGTACACTGGCACCTTGCAATGTACTTAATAAAATGAATAGAATCATGATGGCATGAAAACCACCGAACACATATAAACAACGATTTATCGCTTTATCACCAGCTTTGACGATAAAGGCAACGATAATCCCTGTCACAGCATAGCTCATTAAAATATCGTATTCCATAACTAAGGTAAAATGGATAAGCCCTTCCGTAAATAAAAATACAAGTGTCCAAATATACATACCTGGCCAAGCATTTCCTTGCCGTTTGGACAGTTGATATTTTAATTCTAGACCAACCCCAAACATAATTGTTAACAATCCAAGTAGCTTGCCGTTTACTAAAAATAAAACTGACATTCGTAAAAAGTCATTAAATGACCACCAGCCTGAATAATTACTTGTCATAATAGCAGATGCCTCACCAAGATAAGCAAAAATCCAAATATTTGTACCAAGCGTACCTAATACAGCAAAACCTCGTAATATATCTATTAACGGTAGCCTTTGATTATTTTGTAGCATGTTTCAAATCACTCTCTCTTTGTTTTCTTACTTAAATCATATGGAAAATCAAAGGGAAAACATATTCACACGAGTCAAAGGTTCTATATGACAGGTGTCATTTTGTAGTGTCAGAATACAAAAAACCAGCAATGCTTAGGCTGCTGGTTTGTCTGAAAAGATCTTTGTTCGATTTGGCGATACACGTTGGAAACAATATGCATATTTGCATTACATCTATACACATCAATTTGAAGTTTGGATTATTATTTATGTAACTATTTAGTACATGAATAAATTCTATAGTCCAGAACCCCTTCATACTTTAAGTTCATATCAATATGCTTTTCCATTACATCGTAAAGTTCAGGCTCAATATCCTTTGAGTAATGAAATTCTGGTTTTGAGGAGATTGTTTTGTTTTTTTGTATGCGAATATTTTTAAAGCCAGCTTGTTTAAACAAAGCTACCCAATCCTTTTTCATTAAGAAAGAATCAAATCCATAAAACTGTTGGATTTCTTTTTCAATCTTTGCTTCAAGTGGTTGATGAATGGTAAATTCAATTGCAATGAACCGGCCACCATTTTTTAATAAACGCAAGATTTCTTTCAGCGCACTAGGTTTATTGACAAAAGAAAGAACAGATTCAGAAATAATGAAATCAAATGTATGAGCTGGTAACGGTATTTGTTCTATCGAGGATTGAATTATTTTTACCGGTAAGCGGTTTTTTTTCATTCTCCTTTTTGCCTTTGCGACCATTATTGAATTAGTATCTATACCAGTTACCTTTGCTTCATATTTACTTGCCAAATAGGCAGCGCTTTGTCCTGTACCACATCCTACATCTAAAATATGAGAAGCTTTACTAATGGTCTCAGACTTGAAAATTTCCTTTGTTAGATTAATACCACCAGGATGTGCCCCTCCAACACCAAATTTGGACAGAAAATCAAGATATTTAGACTTTTGAACCGGAACCACCTTCTTTATGAGTTATGTTTGTATAATATGTGATTAAAACTAGTATTGTGTCAGGAAGAAGTGGGGAGGTAAATAGGGGAAGAATTAGTGCTGAAATATGTTCGTTTTTTTTGAACAATCTATATTTTGAAAGACTAAACAATAAAAAAAAACGTACATATACTAATTAAAAGTTTTCTGTAGGGGGTGAATTGATGCCGTTTTTTCAGCCGAATCCTAGAAGGAGACCATCTCCGCCGAGCTATAGACAAAGTTTTGGCCCTCCTTATCGAGGTAGACAGGAGCAACCTTACTTTTATCCTAATCAACAACCCCAAGTTTCTAGATTTGGAAGGTTACCAAATCATGTAAATACTCTAATGAGACATGCGGGAACCATATCATATGGAGTTAATATGGTAAGGCAAATGGGATCTTTTTTAAGTATATTTAGGTAATGTATCTCGATGGAAGCATTCATACTAAAAATACACTTCAAGCAATAATAATTAGATTGCTTTTAATATTTGATGTGGATGAAAAATCCTGTACCGCGCGGATACATTGTGTAAAAAACCCTCTTAAGCAAATTTTTAAGAGGGTTTTGATGTTTATTTTACTTGTAAAAGATGTTTTTCAATAATAGTGCGATTTTTCTCTTTAAATACCTCATTATGTGATGAAACGATGCCATGGCGATAGGCAGTAGGCTCTAAATACGTTTTGATGGAGTTCACGGCATTGGCTGCATCCTGAAAAGTACCTAGGAGAAGATGAATTTTTCCGTCAAATGTTAAAATATCACCTGCTGCAAAAATTCCAGGCTGTGCTGTTTCTCCTGTAGCCTTGCCTTCGAAATAGTAATCGTCTTTTTTAGGAATGGTGATAGCTTGATCAAATTCTAATGATGCTTCGCGGTTATAGCCATGGCTAACGATTACTTCATCGATTTGACGTGTATAACTTTGCTTTGTTTGTGAGTTTTCACATGTCACTAATTGAATGGCTGTTTTGTCAGCATTTGCAGTCAGCTTTGTAATAGCTGTATTGTATTCAATCTGTACCCCCGCATCTAAAGCCTCTTGAATTGTGGCTTCATGGGCAGATAACTTATCTTTGCGATAAACAACCGTAACGTTTTTAGCGATAGGACAAAGCTCAACTGCCCAGTCAATCGCCGCATTTCCGCCTCCGGAAATAATAATTTCCTTGTCCACAAAACGTTGATAGGACTGCACGGTATAGTGTAAATTAGTCATTTCGTATTTTTCTGCGCCATCTAGAGTAAGTTTTTGAGGGTTAATGATTCCACCACCAACTGCTATAAGAACAGTTTTAGAGTAGTGCTTATCTCCTTGCGCACTATGAAGAACAAAAATATCGTCTTGACGCTCAATGAAATCAACTTTTGTGCCTGTTAAAATAGTTGGTTCAAAAGTTTTTGCTTGTGCAATTAATTGTTGCACAAATTGTTCTCCTAACACAGGAGGGTGACCACCAATATCCCAAATTAGCTTTTCAGGATAAAGCAAAACTTTACCACCGAGCTTTTCTTGACTTTCAATCAATTTCGTTTTTAATCCTCGTAAACCACTATAAAAGGCACCATATAGTCCTGCTGGGCCACCGCCAATAATTGTTATATCGTAAATATGTTGCATTTATATCGACACATCCTTAAAAAAGATAAAAAAGTATTTGACAAAACCTTATTTGATTACTAGACTAACATTAGTGATAATGATTATCATTATCGGCATATCGTTATCATAGCACGGGAAGAAGTAAAAAGAAAGTGAGGTTACATTTTGCGTTTACAAGTTGAATCGATTCGTATTGGCTATGAGAGCAAAACGATTGTGCGTGATTTATCGTTGCAAATTCCAGACGGTAAAATAACAACGATTATTGGCTCTAATGGCTGTGGTAAATCTACACTTTTAAAAGCTATTACAAGAATTTTGAAGCATGAGAGTGGCCAAGTCATTTTAGACGGTCAAAATATTTCCAAGATGAATACGAAGGAATTAGCTAAAGAGCTTGCTATATTGCCACAAAGTCCAGAGAGTGCTCATGGTTTAACAGTGGAGGAACTTGTATCCTACGGTCGATTTCCATATCAAAAAGGCTTTGGCAATTTATCGCAAAAGGATAAAGAAGTGATTGACTGGGCCTTAAAGGTAACTAAAACGGATGATTTTCGGTTAAATACGGTTGATGCCTTATCTGGTGGACAGCGGCAACGAGTGTGGATTGCGATGGCATTAGCACAAGAGACCGATATTATATTTTTAGATGAGCCAACAACATATTTAGATATGGCACATCAATTAGAGGTTTTAGAATTACTTTATAAGTTAAATGAAGAAGAAGGGCGCACAATTGTCATGGTGTTACATGATTTAAATCAAGCAGCTCGTTTTTCTGATTATATTGTTGCTCTTTCGCAAGGAGAGCTTGTGAAGTTTGGTACGGCTGAGGAAGTTATTGTACCTGAAGTATTAGAAAAAGTGTTTAATATTGATGCAGTTATTGGCAAGGATCCACGAACAGACAAGCCAATGTGCATTACATATAACTTATTACAAACGGTTTAAAAGGAGAATTACGGATGAAAAAGTGGTTATTACCAATGTTTATGATGGTCGTACTAGTGCTTGCAGCGTGCGGCAATAAAGAAGAGAAGGTTGAAAAAGCGGATGAGGGCTCTAAAGAAGCATCGTCAGCAGAAACAATTACGTATCAATCAGAAACAGGCCCAATTGAAGTACCTGCTAACCCTAAACGTGTAGTTGTCTTGTCTTCTTTTGTTGGGGATTTATTACACCTTGGAGTAAATGTTGTTGGTGTTGATGCATGGGCAGCGAAAAATCCAAACTTCCAAGATGACATAAAAGATGCAGTGGTTGTGGAAAATACAGATATTGAAAAAATTCTTGAGTTAGAACCTGATTTAATTATTGGTTTAAATGGTATTGAAAATGCAGATAAATTAGCAGAAATCGCTCCAACTGTATTATTTACTTACGGAAAAGTTGACTATTTACAGCAATTTATTGAAATCGGTAAGGTTGTTAACAAAGAAAAAGAAGCAACTGAATGGGTAAAAGATTTTAAAGCGCGTGCTGCAGAAACAGGTACGAAAATTAAAGAAAAAATCGGTGAAGATGCAACCGTTACTGTTGCAGAAATGTTCAATAAACAATTATATGTTTATGGAGATAACTGGGGTCGTGGAACAGAAATTTTATATCAAGAAATGGGCTTGAAAATGCCAGAAAAAGTGAAGAAAGATGCTTTAAAGCCAGGTTATTTTGCGATTTCACAAGAAGTATTAGGAGAATATGCAGGTGACTATGTGATTTTTAGTATGTTCCAAGATCAAGATAATTCCTTTACAAATGCTACATGGTTTAAAGATTTAGAAGCGGTGAAGAATGGACATTTATTTGAAGTGAATGCCAACGCATTTTACTTTAATGATCCAATCACATTAGAGAATCAATTAGATTTCTTTGAAGAGAAGTTTTTACAATAATATTTAGTAGAGAGTAGCGAAGGCAAATGACAAAGTTTCGACAATTCCCATTTTGGCTTCAGGCGCTGCTTGCACTGATCATATTAGCTGTGACAGTAACAGTCTCGCTTTGTGTTGGCGCGGCTAATACTAGCATTCAAGATGTTTATGAAGCTATTGTCGGACAAAGAGGTGGCGAGCATTATTCGGTATTACGGGAAATTCGATTTCCTCGTATTATTGCTGCTATTTTTGTGGGTAGTGCACTTGCAGTTGCTGGGGCTATTATGCAAGGGGTTACTAGAAATCCATTAGCAGATCCAGGTCTCCTTGGTCTAACGGCAGGCGCGAATGCGGCACTTGCTCTAACAATGGCATTTATCCCTAAAACCTCTTTTTATATGCTTATATTTGCATGTTTCGTAGGTGCAGGGATAGGGATGATTATTGTTTATGGTATTGGTGCCTCTACAAAGAATGGCTTTTCGCCATTAAAGCTTGTCTTAGCAGGTGCAGCAGTATCTGCTCTATTACAAGCAATTGCAGATGTTACGGGAATATTATTTCAAATTTCAAAAGATGTATCGATGTGGACGAGTGGTGGTTTAATTGGTACAACATGGCAATCCTTAATTATTGTTCCGTGTATTTTAATAGGCTTAGTGATCGCGTTCGCATTTAGTCGTCAGCTAACCATTTTAAGCTTAAATGAAGAAGTTGCTGTTGGGTTAGGGCAAAATACGACAGTCATTAAAGGAATTATGATGTTTGTAGTTGTCGTACTGGCGGGCTCTGCAGTTGCGCTCGTTGGTAATCTAGCATTTGTTGGTTTAATGGTGCCCCATATTGTGCGTGCTATTGTTGGGACGGACTATCGATTTGTCTTACCAATGAGTGCCATTATCGGTGGATGGTTTATGGTAACAGCGGATTTTGCAGGACGAATGATTAATGCTCCTTATGAAACACCTGTAGTTGCAATTATTTCAATAATCGGCCTTCCGTTCTTCTTACTTATTGTTCGCAAGGGAGGTAGGCAGCTTGTTTAATGTCGGGCGAAAAAAACAACGCAAATGGTTAATAGTATGGATAATGTTAACAATAGTTATTTTTGTGATGGGGATTTCAATGGGAGCTGCTTCGGTTTCAATTGACCGCATAATACCGATATTACTGGGAGACGGCAACTTTAAAGAATCATTCGTGTTATTTTCTGTTCGTTTGCCAAGATTGTTTGTGTTGGCAGCGGCAGGGATGGCGTTAGCATTAGCGGGTGCCGTTTTACAGGGGGTGACACGTAATGATTTAGCGGACCCTGGCATTATTGGGATTAATGCTGGGGCAGGTGTAGGGATTACGCTTTTTTATCTCCTTGTCGACGGTAATCTTCCTAATTTTGCGTATGTATTACCACTTGTAGGATTTGGCAGCGCTTTATTAACAGCATTGTGTATTTACTCTTTCTCGTATAAGCGCAATATGGGTGTACAGCCGATCCAATTTATTTTAGTCGGTGTAGGTGTAGCATCTGCCTTATCTGGTTTCATGATATTATTAATTTCCTCAGCTGAGCGTAGTGACGTGCAATTTATCGCGCAATGGCTTGCGGGTAATGTATGGGGAACAGATTGGCCATTTTTCTGGGCTTTATTGCCTTGGCTAGTGCTAGGTATTCCATTTATTTTTTATAAGGCGAATGTGTTAAATGTACTGGCGATGTCAGAACAAACGGCAGTTGGCCTAGGTATGAATATTGCACGCGAGCGCTTGCAATTGTTAGTTGTCTCTGTAGCATTAGCTGCGGCAGCTGTATCGGTAACAGGGGGAATTGCCTTTATCGGACTAATGGCTCCACATATCGCAAAGCAGCTAGTAGGACCACGCTTCCAGTTATTCTTACCGCTGACCTTGTTTATAGGTGCAAGTTTACTAATGCTAGCGGATACGATTGGCCGCGTAGCCATTTCAAGCGCAACAGTGCCAGCTGGTATTGTCGTAGCTTGTATCGGTGCACCTTACTTTTTATATTTATTACGAAAAAACGACTGAATGGCTTAGGCTGTTTGGTTGTTTTTTTTGTTGAAAGGCTTTTCTGAATATTTATTGAATATGATTAATAAGGGAGTGATAGTATATGAGGAAATTATTAATCGTTTTATTATGTTCCATAATTGTATTGTCAGCATGTAATCCAACGTTAGCAATTACTGAAGTAAAATCTGTACCAAAGGATCTGCAAGAAACTCTAAATGTCCTTGGAATGGAAGATTATGTGCAAATGATAAATAATGGTGAAAAGCGCTCATATATTGTGATAAATACAAAGGATACTGTTACGGTCAGCGTAGAGAGTAAGGAAGATGCGATTGTAATAAACATTGATGAAGTTGAAAATCAAAACGACGAAGTTATTAAGCAGCATATTTATAAACTGACGGTAGATGCAAATTATGAATATATTTATTTATATAAAAATGGTGAACAGATTCCGTTCAATATAGTGGGGGCAAAAGAGTGGCAGAAAGAAATAGCGGCGACGGAAAGAACAGAGCAACCGACGGATAGAAATGCCAAGGTGACGGATAGAAATAGTGGCGACGGAAAGCAAGGGCTTATCGACGGATAGAAGTCTCAGAGCGACGGAAAGAACAGAGCAACCGACGGATAGAAATGCCAAGGTGACGGATAGAAATAGCGGCGACGGAAAGCAAGGCCATATCGACGGATAGAAGTCTCAGAGCGACGGAAAGAACAGAGCAACCGACGGATAGAAATGCCAAGGCGACGGATAGAAGTAGCGGTGACGGAAAGCAAGGGCTTATCGACGGATAGAAGTCTCAGAGCGACGGAAAGAGCAGCGCAATCGACGGATAGAAATGCCAAGGTGACGGATAGAATAGCGGTGACGGAAAGCAAGGGCTTATCGACGGATAGAAGTCTCAAAGCGACGGAAAGAACAGAGCAACCGACGGATAGAAATGCCAAGGCGACGGATAGAAGTAGCGGTGACGGAAAGCAAGGTCTCATCGACGGATAGAAGTCTCAGAGCGACGGAAAGAACAGAGCAACCGACGGATAGAAATGCCAAGGCGACGGATAGGAATAGACGCGACGGAAAGCAAGGCCGTATCGACGGATAGAAGTCTCAGAGCGACGGAAAGAACAGAGCAACCGACGGATAGAAATGCCAAGGTGACGGATAGAAATAGCGGCGACGGAAAGCAAGGTCTCATCGACGGATAGAAGTCTCAGAGCGACGGAAAGAACAGAGCAACCGACGGATAGAAATGCCAAGGTGACGGATAGAAATAGCGGCGACGGAAAGCAAGGTCTCATCGACGGATAGAAGTCTCGGAGTGACGGAAAGAACCCAAGCACCGACGGATAGCGAGCAAAAAAATACTAGCAAGAGCTGAATCGAGAGGATTTTTTCGTACTTTTTATCTAAAAAAGTTGTTGAAAGATTTAATTTGTACTATATGTATTTCAAGTTTTTTGGAACCTCTTTTTATGAGGTTCTTTTTTTATAAAATAGTTATAGGGAGGCGAAAAAAACAATGATTTTATTAGACCGTCAGGAATCGGAGGAACACAAAATTTTAGAAGCCTTGGTACGAAGATTAACTAGTACACATACTGATTACATGAATTATTTTGAGAAGTTGAGGCGTATACATGCAGGCTTTGCAGGGGAGCAAAGAGTAGATGCAGAATGGCTTGAAATTATTTTACCTCAACCGCATTATTTTCTTAATGGTTTACAAATACTCAATCACTTTGGTACTACGCATCAAATAGACACCATTTTACTATGTCCTCAATTTATATTGATTCTTGAAATAAAAAATGTAACAGGCTTTCTGGATTTCGATGAATCATTTAATCAATTTACACGAACTAAAGCAGAAGGCGATGTAGAAGGAATGACGAATCCACTTCATCAAAGTAGGCGACATATGGAGTGGATGATGGGTATGTTACAACAGTCACGACTTAAAATACCCGTTCATTATGCAGTCGTTTTGGCAACGAAAAATGCTATTTTATCAAAGAGTTTAAGGGGACAACCAATTTTTCATGTTTCAGGTTTACGTTATCACGTGCGAGAATTGCATCAACGGTATAAAGAGACAGTGGTGGATGAGGAAAAGCTTTTTCAATTTGCTTCCAAATTATTGTCCATGCATATGCCAATAAAAAGAGAAATAGCAGTGCCTGTCCAGGATCTAATAAAAGGTGTGTTATGCGAAAGTTGTTTAAATGGACAGACAATGAACTATTGTTACCCGAAATGGTATTGTCAACGCTGTGGGGCAGTTGATCAAGAGGCAATTTTTAGAACGCTTGAAGATTATCGATTGCTAGTAGGCGAAACGTTAACAAATAAAAGCTTTTGTGAGTTTTTTAAAATAGATTCGCCGAATACAGCTTATAAATTACTACAAAAGTTACCGTTGAAACCTGAGGGAACTAAAAGGAATAGGAAGTATTGGATAGAAAATTAAAGAGCAAGGATTCAAGCGGTCTGAATTTTTGCTAGATAAGTCATCGACGGATAGAAGCCTTCAGGTGATGGAAAGAAATAACGGTGACGGAAAGCAAGGCAACCCCGACGGATAGGAATCTCAGAGCGACGGAAAGAACAGCGCCATCGACGGATAAAAATCTCAAGGTGACGGATAGAAATAGCGCCGACGGAAACTATGGAGTCATCGACGGATAGAAGTCTTTGAGTGACGGAAAGAAAAGTGGCCCCGACGGATAGAAGTCCTCAGGTGACGGATAGAAATAGCGGCGACGGAAACTATGGAGTCATCGACGGATAGGAATCTCAGAGCGACGGAAAGAGAAGCGGCCCCGAAGGATAGAAGTCCTCAGGTGACGGATAGAAATAGCGGCGACGGAAACTATGGAGTCATCGATGGATAGAAGTCTTGGGGCGACGGAAAGAAAAGCGGCCCCGAAGGATAGAAGTCCTCAGGTGACGGATAGAAATAGCGCCGACGGAAACTATGGAGTCATCGACGGATAGAAGTCTTGGAACGACGGAAAGAAAAGCGCCACTGACGGATAGAAGTCCTCAGGTGACGGATAGAAATAGCACCGACGGAAAGCAAGGCAACATCGACGGATAGAAGTCTTTGAGCGACGGAAAGCAAGGCAACATCGACGGATAGAAGTCTTTGAGCGACGGAAAGAAAAGCGACCCCGACGGATAGAAGTCCTCAGGTGACGGATAGAAATAGCACCGACGGAAAGCAAGGCAACATCGACGGATTGAAATCTCAGAACGACGGATAGAACACCGCGATCGCCGGATAGAAGTCTCGAAGCGACGGATAGAACAGCAATCACGACGAATAGCGGCTCTAAACTAGAGGATATCTCGCTAATTTCATACTAGACAAATAGGATTTTTCGGCATATAGTTATCTAGGCTAACTAATAAAAGAAGTGGCATATAGTTACCTTAGCTAACCAATTAAAGGAGTGGTATTTTTGACAATCGAACAAGATTTTTTTAATCAGTACCGCTTAATGTACAGACCGTTTATTAATCAAGTGAATGTACAGTTAGAGGAATATCAGTTATATAGCTCACAATGGGCTGTCCTTCGATTATTAAATGATAAGGGACGACATTCATTCGTGGAGATTGCGCATTATATGTCTATTGAAAAGCCAAGTGTCACAAGGTTCGTTCAAAAGCTTGTGGAGCTCGGCTATGTGGAAACGGTAGCGGGCAAGGATAAGCGCGAAAAGCTTGTGCAATTAACGACTTATGGTGAAGAGATAGTACAAGAAATTAAGGCGCATTTAAGACCTTTGTTTGAACAGGCACTCACAGGTGTATCAAGGCAGGAGATTGAGATTGCGACACAAGTTTTAACTAAAATTTGTGAAAACATAAATCGGTAGGAGTGAAAAAAGTGGAAGCAACTAGAGATAAACTATGGACAAAGGACTTTTTAATCGTCTCACTTATTAACTTTACCATTACTTTAATTTTTTATTTATTGATGGTAACAATTGCAGGCTATGCGGTTGAGCATTTTGGTGCTTCAACTAGTACGGCAGGGCTTGTATCGAGTATTTTTATTATTGGAACTTTATTTGGTCGTCTCGGGGCAGGACGAATCATTGGTGATTGGGGAAGTAAAAAGACATTATTTTGTGGATTATTAGTGTTTATGCTATCAACGATGTCTTATTTTTTGGCGGCAAATTTGACACTTCTAATGCTCAATCGTTTAGTACAAGGAATTGCACTTGGGGTGGCAAGTACGGCAACTGGAACGATTATTGCACAAATTTTACCGTCTGAACGACGCGGTGAAGGTATTGGTTATTACAGCTTAAGTGCCATCTTAGCAACTGCTATCGGACCGTTTATAGGTATTCTTTTAACACAACAGTTTGAAGATTATCGTATGATTTTTGCGGTCGATTCAGTATTAGCTATTATTTGCTTTCTGATGTATTTTATCGTTACAGTTCCTGAAGCATCGAAGAAGGCTAAAGCAATGGCAGAGAAAACAGGCTTTAAGCTAACCAATTTTATTGAAATGCGTGCTATGCCAATTGCTTTTGTGGCGTTAGTTATCGGCTTTGCCTACTCTGGTGTTATGTCATTTATGACGTTCTACGCGAAAGAGCTTGATTTGGTTGCAGCGGGAAGTTATTTCTTTATCATTTATGCAATCGTGATTCTAGCGACACGTCCGTTTACAGGAAAGCTACTAGACTCAAGAGGTGCGAATATTGTTATTTATCCTTGTTTAGTCATTTTTGCAATCGGTATGTATGCCTTTAGTTCAGCGACGAGTAGCTTTGTATTTTTACTAGCTGCTGCTTGCATAGGAATTGGTTATGGTAACTTCAATTCTGTAGCACAAGCAATCGCTATTAAGGTTACACCAAATGAGCGTTTAGGACTTGCGACATCGACATATTTTATTTTATATGATTTAGGTTTAGGGGTTGGTCCGTATTTCTTAGGATTCTTTGTTCCGACGATGGGGTACAGTGCCATTTTCTTTGCGATGGTATTCGTAATTTTAGTGTCAATTGTCCTGTATTATTTCTTATATGGGAAATATGAGAATAACGAAAATTTAATAGATTAGGATCGAGACGTTATTTTTCTAGTTTTATATCAACTAGAAAATGACGTTTTTTGCTTTAAATAAAAATACTTCTTGCAATCGACTTTGATAATCATTATCATTCTCAATATAAACTATTTCGGAAGTAGGTACTTAGCATGAAAAAAACGTCATTATTGTCAGTATTAGTTGCAGGAGGCATTCTTATGACTGGCTGTGGCAATACAGAAGAAGCAAAAAAAGAGGAAAAGCCAACAACGGAACAAACAGATAAAGCAGATAAAGCAAAAGAAGTTGATTTATCAGCTGAACTAGCAGCTTATAAACAATTTGCTTTAGAACAAATGGATCAATTCTTAACAGAAACAGAAAAATTTGTGAATGCATTTAAAGCAGGTAAAATTGAAGAAGCAAAAGCAGCCTATGCACCAGCTCGTATGTATTTCGAGCGTTCAGAACCAATCGCAGAAAGCTTTGGTGACCTTGACCCACGTATTGACGGTCGTTTAGCCGATATCCAAGAAGAAGGTAAGGGCGAGGAAGAGTGGACAGGTTATCATAAGCTTGAACATGCGCTTTGGGTTGAAAATAAAACGGCAGGCTACGAGAAAGTAGCAGATCAACTATTAGCAGATGCAAAAGAATTACACGCATTAGTTCAAACTGTAGAAGTAACACCAGATTTAATGATTACAGGTGCTGTTGATTTATTAAATGAAGTATCAACATCTAAAATCACTGGTGAAGAAGAAATCTATTCTCACACTGACCTTTATGACTTTAAAGCAAATATCGAAGGCGCAGAAAAAATCTTTGAAATCTTACGTCCAAAATTAGAAGCGAAAGACAAAGACTTAGTAGCGACATTAGATGAAAAATTCAAAGCAGTGGACGATTTATTGGCACAGCATGCAACAGCTGACGGTGGATATGTTTCATACGAGAAATTAACAGAAGAAAATACAAAAGCACTTGCAGCAGCAGTTAATCAACTTGGAGAACCATTAAGTCAAATGGGAATTATTTTGGAGTGATAGTAAATGACTGAATCAAATGATGAAAAATTGATCAATAAAAAAATATCTAGACGTGATATGTTGAAGCTAACAGGCATCGGGGTAGCTGGTGTAGCAATCGGTGCTTCAGGCTTAGGTGGTGTTATGAAAGCAATGGGCTATGATGTGTTTGAGCCTGTTGCGGATAGCACTACAGCAAGTAATAAAGTTAATTTTTATGGAAAACATCAATCTGGCATTACTACACCTGTTCAGACAAATATTTATTTTGCTTCTTTGGATGTTTTATTCACATCAAAGAAAGAGCTACAAGAGTTGTTCAAACAATGGACACCTCTTGTTGTTCGTTTAATGAATGGTGAATTAATGGAAGATTTAACAACAAATACTAGAATTCCAACAGGAGATACTGGTGAAGCAGTAGGATTAGATGCCTCAAATTTATCAATTACAATTGGGGTTGGTCCTTCTCTTTTCGATAAACTTGGTATCCAGCATTTAAAGCCAGCTGAATTAAAAGATTTACCACATTTCCCAAGAGATCAGCTGCAAAAGGAATTTACAGGTGGAGATCTTTGTATTCAAGCGTGTGCGGATGACCCACAGGTGGCGTTTCATGCAGTGCGTAATTTAGTTCGCGCAGCCTCAGGTAAAGTAGAGATTAAATGGTCACAAGCAGGCTTCAACTCTTTCCCAGCTGGTGGAGGAACACCTCGAAATTTATTTGCGTTCAAGGATGGCACGGTAAATCCAGCGATTACAGATGAAAAAGATTTAAACAAAGTGGTATGGGTCGATAAAGGCTGGCTAAAAGGTGGCTCTTATTTAGTAGCACGTAAAGTTCAAATGCATCTTGAAACATGGGATCGTACATCTTTAAAAGATCAGGAAGCCACATTTGGTCGTTATCGCGATAGCGGTGCACCGTTGGGTAAAAAGAAGGAATTTGATGATTTTGATGTAGAGGCGAAGGATAGCAAAGGCGAGTATATTATGCCAGATACGTCGCATGTGCATTTGGCACGTAAATCGGGTGCGCGCGTTTTACGTCGCTCTTACTCGTATGCATCAGGTGTTATGACGAATACAGGTGCTCATGATGCTGGGCTAGTATTTATCTCTTTCCAAAAAGACCCAGAGCAATTTATAAAAGTCCAAAATACTTTAGGGCGTCTTGATAAAATGAATGAGTACATTACCCATCGAGGCAGCGCAGTGTTTGCTTGCTTCCCTGGTGTACAAAAGGGGAGTTATCTAGGTGAAGCACTTTTTAACGCGCTGTAGTATTATTCTTTGCTTGTTATTGGCACTTGCTGTACCAGTGCAGGCAGCTCAATCTTATAGTCATTTGTACATTTCTATTAGTGATGCGCTAATGAGCACAAAGCAAGACAAAGAAGATGAGGCGAAACTTGCCCTCGAACAATTTGCTAATGATTGGGCATCGGTCACTTCTGAACAGAAGGAAGCAAAGAAAAAAGTTGATGAAATTCTTGCACAAGCACTTGAAGCTACTTCAAAGGATGAACGCTTAGAGGCGCTATCTGCATTGTCAAATGCTTTACGTGCGTTAGAAAACCTCGAAAATCCTGTGGATGAAGCGGCGCAACGTACAGAATTTGGGCAAAAGTTTAAACCAATCATGGCGGACTTTGAGAAAGCCTTAGCAAGTGGGGACATCGCAGCAATCGATGAAGCCTATAAAGATTTTAATATCAAATGGAATAAAAATGAAAGACCTGTCCGTGAGCAAAGTATCGCGATGTATGGGCAAATTGAAACACAAATGGCGTTTTTACGCATTTCCATTTCGGCTGAGGAACCTGATGTAGACCTTATGAAGTCCCAATTCGCAGATTTAAAACAAACGATTGAGGATTTTGTAGCTGGTAAGGAAACAGCGGAAGCAGTCGAAGGAGAATATTCGTTATCTACATTAATTGCCTATATTGATGAGGCGAACGATTTTATCGATGCAGGTGATTATAAAGCTGCCTCCGATAAAATTCGTGAATTCATTACTATATGGCCAAGTGTAGAAATTGAGATTTCTACTCGAAATGGTGGTCTATATACTAAAATTGAAAGTGATATGCCGATTATCGCTAGTGATTTATTAAAATCAACAGTTGATAAAGAAGCTATTAAAAGTAAATTAGATAATTTCCGCACTGAAATTGAGCTAATTCAAGGTGACTCAGATTATACTTTATGGGATTCCGCTTTAATCTTATTACGTGAAGGCTTAGAGGCACTATTAATTATTTTAGCATTAGTATCGTTCTTAGAGAAATCAGGTCAAAAGACAATGCGCAAATGGATTTACGTAGGCGCATTTGTAGGGGTTCTTTTATCTGCAGTTGCTGCGATTTTAATGTCTACAATTTTCAACTCTGCGACAGTTGATACAAATCGAGAGATAATGGAAGGTTATAATGGCTTACTAGCTGCAGCAATGATGATTGGGGTCGGTATTTGGCTCCATAGTAAATCGAATGTGGCAAGTTGGAACCGCTATATTTCCAAACAAATGGGTAATGCTATTTCAAGTGGCTCGGTATTTGCCATGGCGTCAATCAGCTTCCTGTCCGTTTTCCGTGAAGGAGCAGAAACACTTGTCTTCTACGCAGGAATTGCGCCTAAAATGGAGACTTCTCAATTTGTGCTAGGTATCGTAGTAGCAATTCTAGTATTAACAATTTTTGCATTTGTGTTATTTAAAGCAAGTGGAAAAATTCCAGTATATAAATTTTTCGCAGTGGCAACGGTGTTAATTTATGTACTGGCCTTTAAAATTATTGGTGTCAGTCTGCATACATTGCAGCTGCGGGGTGCAGTTTCAACTACAATTGTAGATGGCTTACCGGTTATCAGCTTCATTGGTTTCTATCCAACTGTAGAAACAATGATTGGACAAGCGATTTTACTAGTGCTCGTTATAGCTACAATCATCTTTAAAAAGAAACAAAAATAAATCGAAGTGGTTGGGACAAAACTAGCCAAAACTTAATAAGCGCGAGAAATCAATTTAGAAACGTTGATATCTCGCGCTTTTTTGGTGTTAAATTTAGTGTTTCATGGAGGTAGCTGTCGATGTTTTTTGAAAGTTGGGTGATAAATTAAAAAAGTTGGTCGATAAATCGAAAAAGTTAGTCTATAAAAGTTCCTAAGGCAGTAAATCTCCGGAAATATACTGCATTAACAGAGAAATAGGGTAAAGAAAATAGAATGACTTAGTCAAACAAGAAAAAAGAAAAATCGAACAGCATCGATTTCTCTTTTTTCTTTAATATCAGCAAGTTTTGTCCCAGCCACTTTTTCCTGTCGATAAAGAATTGTCTAGCAATATACAAAGGTTGATTTTCACTCCAAAAGAGGGTGCTTTTTTAAAGAGCCACAAAAACCATTTACACCTCTTGTCTCTATCACTTCAACTTTCCATGGAGTGACAGTAGGTGAAAAATCTTTTAGACTAACGGAGCGGGTTTCTACAATAAGCAGAAATGGTGTATCATTGTAAGAGGAGGATGAATATGCTGAAAAATATACAAAAATCGCTAATTTTTTTCATGTTACTTATTATATCTCAATGGTTATTTCGTGATGACATTCAATGGGGACATATTATAGGAACTTCAATATTATTTTTCCTTTTTAGTATATTTTACGATTGGGCAAGTATCCCCTATAAGTGGAAGAAGGAATAAGCTTATTTGAGTTATCATTCGAATAGGCTTATTAATCTTAAAATTGCTACGGTAGCTAACTCAAAGTTGAATCTGTTTAGAACTCATCGAATTATTGTTTGAAACAGTTTGTCCCTTTACTACACATTTTCCATTCCCTACCAATTACTTCACTTCCATGCTACAATTGTTTTAACTTCATTCAGCAATTGTTTTTTGTAGCGAAAGTAAAGCGTCAGCTACAATTGTTTTTTGTAGCGAAAGCAAAGCGTCAGCTATAGAAGTCTCGTGCAAACACAGGCCGATTCCGGACACAATTAAGCCACGGCATAGTTGATTAGAAAGATTATTCGGTTAGTTAAGAAAAAGCAAGATGGGGGGAATGAAGATGGATAGTGAGAAATACGGTAATGAAAGTAACGAAATCTACATTTATAGTTATATAACCTACAATATTTTTGCGTATATTATTAGTATTCTATTTTCACCATTATTAGGGGTGATCATGGGAATTGTGGGTGTAACCCAGCGTAAGAAATATGCGTGGAGTATTATAATCATTTCAATAGTCAGTTGGGTTCTCAATCTTTTCATAATTAATTATATTCTATAAATACAACTTTGCAGAAATCGGGGTTGTATAAACATTAGGTGCAATTTTCAAAATTCAATTTCTGAAATAAAAATAAATTTTCACTTCCAACAATCTAGAGGGCTTGTGGGTACTACAACTTATAAACGTAAGTCCTTTTGTTATGTTTTTCACGCAATTACAGGAGCGCTTCTACAGCTTAGAGGCTGGGACATAAGTTTGTTTATAAAGAAAAATTAAAAAATTTCACATCAGAAAAGCACGAGAAATCAACGTTTCTAAAATTGATTTCTCGTGTTTTTTAAGGTTTTGACCAGTTATGTTCTATCCTCTTTTTTCAGTTAGTGATCCCAATGAGATGGACGTTTCAAGTGGGAGGGTAATTTTGTTTGATGATTGCCTTGAGCTGAATTAATTTGCATTTGTGTTAAAAACATACTTGTTGATAGGTCTGCGCCGCGTAAATTGGCATCACGTAAATCTGCGCCAATAAAATCAACACCTCTTAAATCTGCATTTTCAAGATTAGCAGCAATTAAATAAGATCCTCGAAGGTCAGTTGCTCTTAAATCCTTACTTTTTAAATTCTTTCCCATCCAATCGGCCCCTCTATAATCATACTTTCGAGAGTTTTTTTCACTTATCTTTACAATTAGGCTTTGGCGAATTTGCTCACTTGTTTCTAATAGTAAAATATTCACCGGCAGTCGAAAATTAGGGATATCTATTGCTAGTAATGCATCTGCTTCCAGTTCTGTTGCAAGCTGTAGTTGTTCTAATTGCAAATGTAGCTTGTTAAACAGGGACGAATCAACCTTATACGATAATGCTTCTGCTACATAGGCAATCATTTCATAAAGTTGTTCCATTATTGGAAAGACACGAAACATTTTCTCAGAAATTTTAGGGGATTGTCGCCAGTCTTGTCCATGGAAAGTTGTTTGTGAAACCTTTTGCCCTGCGCCTAAACAATCAAAAACTGTACATCCTTTAAACCCTTTATCTCTAAGTTTATGATGAATTTGACAGCTAAAATCTGATTGTAGATTTGGGCAAGGTGTTCCAGCTGCTTTATTAATGGCGAAGTCGCTAGAGGCAGCAATATTTAAAGCCGTGCAGCATAGACCAAAACAGCTTTGACAATCCGCCTGTAAACTTTCACGTATCTTTTTTCCCATTGTATGATCCATTTTTTTTGTTTCGGACATCATTGATTTCCTCTCTTAACTATAAACTTACATAAGATTCTATCACTAATTAACTATGAAATGATATTTTAACTTTTCTCTGCAAAGTTTTTTTGTGACGAAAGCAAAGCGGCAGTCCCAGATGTGAATAAATTTACTTAAACGAAAGTGGTAGTGCAATGATAGGGTATGTAATTTTTCACAAAATTCAATGTTTGCTATTGACAATATATTGTGAAAGGCTATAATTTCTATAGACAGACAGTCGGTCTATAAGGGAGGCATAAAAATGAGAAAAGAAGCGGAAGAACGTAGGAACGAAATACTTGATGCAGCGGATGAGCTTTTCAGTCAGAAGGGTTTTGATGGCACAAGTACCAACGATATTCTCGAAAAGGTTGGGATTGCACGAGGAACACTGTATTATCACTTCAAGTCGAAAGAAGATATTATGGACGCGCTAATTGAGCGGTATAACGTCCAAATTTTAGGTGCTGCGAAGGCAATTGCCGCAGATAAGAGCATACCCGTCAACGAGCGTATTATTCGTGTTGTAATGGCATTAAACATAAGTGGTGGAAACAGCAAGGAAATTATTGAGCATATACATAAGCCTCAAAACGCACTCATGCATCAGAAAATACAAAAGGTTGTAATTAACGGCCTTCCTCCGATTTTGACGGAAATAATCCGTGAAGGTATTGAGCAAGGATTATTCAATACGCCTTATCCGTATGAATGTATGGAAATGGTTGTGGCATATACGAATACCGTTTTTGATGATGATATGGTTGAAATGACAAATGAAGAGCGTCTATCGCGAATACCAGCATTTATATTCAACGTAGAAAGGCTACTCGGTGTCCAAAGCGGGGGTCTTATGTACATGATGAAGATGTTTGGCAATGGGGGTGAAGAAAATGGAAACAACGATGGTTGATTCCGAGCGTCTTTTCAAAAAATTTCTTCTGCTTTGGTCGGGGCAGCTAATTTCAGCAATAGGAAGCGGGCTTACAGCATTTGGGCTTGGGATTTATGTTTTCCAGCAGACTGGAAAGGCATCAGCAATGGCACTTGTCACTTTACTTGCGTTTATGCCTTCGCTTCTTTTAAGCCCTGTGGCAGGAGTGCTTGCGGATCGTTATGATCGAAGACTTTTAATGGTGTTAGGCGACAGTCTTTCAGCGATAGGTCTTGTTTATATTCTTATATGTATGCTTAGCGGGGAAGCACTACTATGGCAGATTTGTGTGGGAGTTACAATAAGCTCGGTGTTTTCATCGTTGCTTGATCCCGCATACAAGGCTACGGTTACGGATTTACTGTCCGAGGAACAGTTCACGAAGGCAAGCGGTTTGGTCCAGATGGCGGGTTCTGCAAAATATTTGATTTCGCCCATCATTGCGGGATTTTTGCTCACCGTTTCGGATATAAAACTTTTACTTGTCATCGACATCTGTACATTTTTTGTAACGGTTATCTCAGCGCTTGCTGTACGAAGAGGTCTTGCTTCAAAGAAATATGAACAGACACAATCATTTTTCAATGAGTTCAAAGATGGTTGGCGTGCAGTTTCTCATAATCGAGGTGTACTCGTTCTTGTTATCATGACATCGGTGCTGACATTTTATCTTGGCATTATTGAAACACTTTCTATTCCGATGTTGCTTACTTTTACGAACAGTTCTGTCATCGGAATGGTGGAAACTATTGTCGCTACTGGGATGCTCGTATCCAGTGTAATCATAGGATTTCTTCCGATAAAAAAAGGATATGTGAAAATTCTTGCATTTTCGCTGTTTTTTGAAGGGATATTTATGGCGATATTCGGACTTCGGGAAAATATAGTACTGATCTGTATTTCAGGCTTTTTCTTTTTTGCCATGATGCCATTTGCAAACTCAACATTGGATTTTCTTGTTCGTACCAATATTGATAATGAGGTTCAGGGTAGAGCATGGTCACTTATAGGGGTAATTTCACAGCTTGGATTTGTAGCGGCCTATGCGCTTTCGGGTATACTTGCAGATTATGTGTTCACTCCTTTACTAGTTGACGGTGGATTGCTTGCTGACAGCGTAGGAAAAATTACCGGTACAGGTCAAGGTAGGGGAACGGGCTTCCTCATCATCATCGCTGGAATTTTATTAAGTATTACTTCATTCATTTTGTTCAACTTGAAATCAGTGAAAAAGCTTGAAAACAGAGGTGACGTATGTATTACAGAATAATCCGTAATGACTTTTTAAAAAGCAAACTGATAACGCTGACAACAACGTTATTTGTCGCTGTTGCGGCTATGCTCGTTTCCTTATCGGCGATACTTATAGTAAATCTTTCAAGTGCTATCGATTCACTTATGAATCAGGCGAAGACACCGCATTTTATGCAAATGCACTCTGGGGATATCGATACTGTCCGACTTACAAACTTCGCGGAGCAAAACAGCAATGTCGATGATTTTCAAGTGCTTGAGTTTCTCAACGTGGATAACAGTCAAATTATTTTAGGTGATCGTTCACTTGCGAATAATGTTCAAGACAATGGTTTTAGCATACAGAGTGAAAAGTTTGATTATCTTCTTGATCTTGATGGAAACATTATTAATGTATCCGATGGCGAGCTTTATGTTCCAATAAACTATATGAAGGACGCCACTACGAAGGTAGGTGATAAAGCCGTAATAGGCGGAAAGGAATTTACTGTAGCAGGATTCCTCCGGGATTCACAGATGAATTCTATGCTGTCCTCTTCAAAAAGATTTCTCGTAAGTGCAAATGATTACGCTGCAATTAAAAGCCGTGGAAGTATGGAGTATTTGATTGAGTTTAGATTAAAGGATTTATCGGCGCTCGGTGAATTTGAAACTGCTTATGCTTCCGCGGGACTTGAAGCGAACGGACCAACGATTACATATCCACTTTTCAAAACAATTAACGCATTTTCTGACGGAATTATGATAGCAGTTATTCTTCTTATAAGCGTTCTTGTCGTTGCTATCGCATTTATGTGCATACGCTTTACACTCCTTGCGAAAATCGAAGACGATTATCGTGAAATTGGTGTTATGAAGGCAATAGGGCTACGCCTTTCCGATATTAAGAAAATTTATCTTGCGAAGTACGCAGCAATTGCGGCAGTGGGTAGTATTCTCGGTTATGCACTTTCGTTGATGTTCAAAAACATGCTGCTAGAAAACATCAGGCTTTATATGGGGGAAAGTGAAAACTCTTCTTTTGCTACGTCTTTAGGGATCATCGGCATTCTACTTGTATACCTTGCAATAATAGCCTATGTAAGCGGCGTGCTGAGACGCTTTCGGAAAATATCTGCGGCAAAAGCAATACGCTTTGGCATTTCGCAGGAAAAAAGCGCAGGCGCAAAACGTGTTTGCCTGAACAAAAATAAGTTGTTAAATACGAATCTTTTCCTTGGGATCAAAGATGTTCTCGCAAGGAAAAGACTTTATGCCACAATGCTTGCAGTACTTGTCATTTCGGCATTTATCATTATTGTTCCACAGAATCTATACAACACGATTTCCTCAACAAGCTTCATTAAATATATGGGAATTGGAAACTACGATATTCGTCTTGATATTCAACAAACTGATCAAATCTCTAAAAAAGCCGCAGAAGTTTTAGAATATATGAACAGCGACAGTTCCATTTCAAAGTATACCATCCTTACAACAAAGACATTCAAAACAAAAATGGAAGACGGTTCGGAAGAAAATATAAAAATCGAACTTGGCGACCATTCGATATTCCCTATTGAATATACCGAGGGCAGAGCACCCGCCAAAGAAAACGAAATTGCACTTTCAGCTTTAAACGCTGATGAAATGAGCAAAAAGGTCGGCGATACAATTACGGTCATCATGAAGGGGAAGGAGGATAAGCTCACGGTTAGTGGTATTTATTCTGACATTACGAACGGTGGTAAAACGGCAAAGGCTATATTTACCGACCATTCGGAAAATATCATGTGGAGCGTTATTTGTGCAAAGCTTTCAGATAAAGCCCTTGTCGATGAAACAATCTCTAACTATGCGGACCGATTTACTTTTGCTAAGATTTCCAATATTGATGAGTTTGTCAAACAAACTTTCGGTTCGACTATAAAATCAGTCGAAAAAGCCTCCTTAGCCGCAATTGCGATTGCACTTGTGATAACGATTCTAGTTACACTGTTGTTTATGAAAATGCTTGTCGCAAAGGATAGATATTCGATTGCTATAATGAAAGCACTCGGTTTTACAAATTTGGATATTACGGTGCAGTACGGTTCGCGGGCGTTATTTGTATCAATTATCGGAATAATTGTCGGTACACTTCTGGCAAACACTCTTGGAGAAGTACTTGCAGGTGCAGTTATTACCTCGTTCGGGGCGTCATCGTTTAGTTTTTCAATCAATCCACTTTCGGCATACGTGTTTTGTCCGTTATTGATGATTTGTTCGGTACTTATCACAACAATCATTGGCACATCGGGCGTTGGGAAAATAAAAATATCCGAAAATATAAAGGAGTAGCTTATGAAAAATCTTATAATCGGTGAACATATTGTAAAATCTTTCGGCGAGGGCGATGAAAAACACAATGTTCTCGACGGCGTGTCTGTTGACATAAACGAGGGTGAGTTTGTTGCGATCATGGGACCCTCGGGCTCGGGAAAATCAACGCTCATGTTTGCATTGAGCGGCATGGACAATGTTGATGGCGGAAGGGTTACTTTTGATGGAAGTGATATATCGTCAGTCGGTGAGGCTGAACTTTCAGATTTACGTAGAACTAAAATGGGCTTTGTATTTCAGCAGCCAACTATGCTTAAAAATCTAAATATTCTCGATAATATTATTCTTCCATCAATTCGCGATAATAGAAAAAATGTTGCAAAAATTTCAGAGAAAGCAAGAGCGCTTATGAAGAGGGTAGGCATTGCGGAGCTTGAAATGCGCGATATTACACAAGTTTCAGGAGGGCAGCTACAGCGTGCGGGAATATGTCGAGCGCTTTTGAACAGCCCGAAAATCATCTTCGGCGATGAGCCTACCGGTGCACTTAATTCAAAATCTGCCCAGGAGATCATGGACATCTTTTCTGAAATTAACGCGGGCGGTACTGCGATTATGCTTGTGACTCACGATGCAAAGGTTGCGGCGCGTACGGAACGCATAATGTTTATGCTCGACGGAAAACTCGTCAGTGAGCTAAAGCTTCCGAAGTTTGACGGTACAAATGTTGATGGCAGAATAGGGAAAGTAACGGAGAAAATGTGGGAAATAGGAATATAAATTACCGTATCAACTAACGCTGAATCTCATAATGAAAAATATAAGATTTCTAGAGTAGTTTCGTACCGAGTTGGCAATAAATGATTGGTTTTAGAGAAAAGCAGGGGGATTGGTTCACAAACCAACCTCTGCTTTTACTTGTACGAATAAATTATAGTTGTCATTATTTTTGGCTCTTCACCATAAAGTGTGGTTGATTTCTTTGATAGAATGAGCTGTTTTCGATAAAAGCCCAAAAAGTTTCGATAAAAAGAGATTTTGTTTCGATAAAAGCTCAAAAAGTTTCGATAAAGAGCGATTTTGTTTCGATAAATCTTCAAAGTATTCCTATAAAACGAACGAAAGGAGCTTTAGCGATTCAGTTTTGGGGCTCGACACTAAAACAATCACAAAGATTACCTTGATCATTTTGTTTTTCAATACTAAGAAAAAGTTGTCTCTTGCGCTTAGACAACTCTCGAAAAATGAGGGGGTGATTTCCGTTCCGGCTGTGCACTTTGTTGCTGTCGCTTTGCTTTCGCACAGATAAAACATTTGCCGCTGACGCTTCGCTTTCGCGCAGAGCAGAGCTTCTTGGGGCGTCCGATGAGCCGTTTTACTCGCTCCAGGGTCTCATCTGTGACGCTAATCCCCAAGGAGTCGCCCAGCCGAAACGAGATCAACTAATACATGGCATATGTTTTAACAAATGTCATCCACAACTTTTGGTAATGAGCCTTATTTTTTGAAAAAAATGAAACTTCTGGATGTGGAATTCATATTAACTGGAAAATACTTTTTTAGGAGGTAATATGTTTAAATTTAGAAACTTCTTCCTTATATTGATATTCTTATTAACAGCCTGTACTCAGGATTCAGTTGTTCCTAAAGGAAAAAATGATGAAAATATTGTCGTTACACCGGATGGGGAAATTACCTTTGAAATTATTAATAAAATTAAGGTCCCACAAGAAAAAGTAGAATCAATAAAAGAGGAACTCCTTAATGCCTATGATGAAATTCAGAATTCAATTCATACTGCATATGTTCCATCCGAGAGAATAAATGTATTTCTCAATGAAGGAAATGGAGTGTCTTGGGGTTTGAAATCGGAACTTCAACTATATGACATTAAGGAAAACCAATATCCACTTGTCCATGAACTGACACATTCCTTACTTGGTTATGGCAATAATTTTGATACAAGCAGGGGCTATTTTACGCAGGAGGGTTTTGCTACCTATATGGAAGATACGTATGGGGAAAATGAGTCATATACCCATAAGCTTATGAAGTACTTTATCGATTCAAACAAATTTATACCAATTAGCAAGTTGATAGATCCGAATCAAGACGATGCCTATTTTCGCCCAGCTCTTACAAGCCAAAAAGAGTACACCCTTCGATGGATGAGCTATATTCATTCAGCTTCTTTTATTACTTATTTAATTGACACTTATGGATTAGAAAAGTTTGAACAACTATACAACGAAGAGGACTTGGCTAAAAAAATAAAAGAAATATACGGAAAGAACATAAGTGAGATAGAAAATGATTGGGTAGTTTTTATTAAAAATAGACAAACGGCATTAACATATGATGACAAAAGGAAAATAGAATCTTTTTATACTGTTACTTCAGTTATTGATCAAATTGACCCCAAATTTTTCGCTAAGGAATAATTTATTGTAGAAGTTTACATGAAGCAAATGATAAAGAAAAAACGGTAAGATGTGATTTAAAGTAAGTTGTTAGCAATTAATTGAAAATTGTGTTTGAAGTAATAGCGACTACACCGGTTATATTACCTATCTCTTATTCAAAAAACAGAGGATGTTGTATTCTTCTTCATAACAATACGATGCCGTATTTTTTTTGCAAGGCTTGTTAACTCTATGGAAAACGCACCTGATAGTACATAAAAAATTTAACAAGACCGTGTGTCGTAGAATATAAAAGTATTCAGCAAAACTTTTTTAAACTTAATCTCATTACAAAATAAAGGAAGAAGCCTGTATTTTAAAGGCTCTTCCCTTTTTTTGTATTTAATGCTTGCAAACTTAAAAGTTATAGTGTACTATTCAACTAGTACACTATAACACGAGGTGTTTGAGTTGAAAAATTTTGCAGGGTTATTTAAAAAGGAATGGGTGCTTTTTAGGGCATGGCTATTTGTTGGGATTTTTGCAGGGATTATGTTGTCATTGGTGATTCCATATTTAGTAGAGCGATTTGTTGATGGCTTTACATTACCGAAAAATCAGCTGTCATTTGCACTCACAATGATGGTGATTGTATTAGGCGGATTTTTTTCGGTATTACAATTTTTAGCTAGTATGCGACATGATTTAAAGATCAAAGAAATATGGCTACATTCCACTAGTTCTATTTCACAGCTTGTAGGTGTTAAAGTTATTTTTTCCCTAATTGGATATGCTATCTACAATTTAATTTTTATAATTATAGCCATGTACAATGTAAAAGATGAGTTTGTTGCCAACTTTGGACAAATATTATTAGCACTAATACTTACTGTAGGACTTTCAGTCATTTTACAATGGATGATGCTTGTCATGCTGCTATTATTTTTAGCATTTTATCTCCAAATGAAGCACTTTATTGGTCGCTTTTCCATTGTTATTATGATGGGTGCTTTTTTCTTCAGTATGAATTTATGGTATAAATTTACTGAAAGCCAGCTGTACGCTAATATTTTCCTACATATTGAAATTCCATTAGATTGGTTGGAACACTATTTACCTAAGGCAAAAGTATCGACTATGGACTTTAATATCAGCACGCTTTACGTTGTGGAGGAAGTAGGGATTACAATTTTGATCGCAATCCTATTTATCGTAGCAACGAAGTGGCTTGAAAAGGTGGTTTTACGATGACAATCGACTTTTCACGTGATAAGCCCATATATAGCCAACTTGTAGATAGGATATGTGGAGATATTTTGAAAGGAAAGTTAGTGCTTGGGGATCGACTTCCTTCTGTTCGAGAATATGCAGTCGAAACAGGTGTTAATGTAAATACCGTACAACGCGTGTATAAGGAGTTAGAAGCCATGAATATAACGGAAACGAAACGAGGTCAAGGTACATTTATTACAACCAATGAAGAGCGGATTGATCTTTTACGAGAAGATATGAAAAACGAATTGGCAGATAATTTTTTATCTTCCATTGAAGCACTTGGATTTTCCAAGGAAGAGATGCTCGTTGTATTACAAAAAAATCGTGAGGTGAAATAAATGCTACAACTTTCCAATGTTTCTTTTCGTTATATGAAAAAGCCAATTTTGCAAGATGTGACTTTTTCTATTCCGGTCGGCCAAATCATTGGGCTTGTTGGAGAAAATGGGAGTGGCAAGTCGACACTATTAAAAGTATTAGCGGGCTTATTACGACCATCTAGTGGTGAGGTCTTGCTAAATGGAAAGGCTGTTACACGTAGAAGTGCTGATCAGATTGCTTATTTACCAGATATTGATTTGTTTTTTGATTTTTACACAGGAGAGCAGCTTTTTCAGCACTATGCCTCTCAATTTGAAGATTTTTCGTATGATAAGGCATGTATCGTTGCAGAGTTTTTAAACGTTGATAAAAATATGAAGCTACGGCAATTATCAAAGGGGAACCGAGGTCGAATGAAAATGGCCGCAACTCTTGGGCGAGAAGTACCCTTTTATTTAATGGATGAGCCATTTTCTGGCCTGGATCCAATTGTTCGTGAACAGCTTATTAAAGGGTTAATTCAATTTACAGATATTGAACACCAAACAATACTGTTATCAACGCATGAAGTATATGAGGTAGAACCTATTTTAGATCAAATCATTTTACTACAAAATGGATCGATTATTGCACATGAGGAAGTAGAGACGATTCGAGATATTACGAATAAGGATGCTGTGCAATGGATGAAGACGTATTATAAGAAAGGATGAAATTAATGACAACACAACCAATAGTTCAATTGCAAAATTTATCAAAAACTATTCGTGGTAAGCAATTAATTCAGCAATTAAATATCGATTTATATCCAGGTCAAATCACTGGATTTTTAGGACCAAATGGCGCAGGGAAAACGACGACTATTCGTATGATGACAGGGCTTATGCATCCAACAGAGGGGAAAGTTATTGTTGATGGCCTTTCCTTACAGGAGAATTATGAAGAAGCAATTAGTAAGATCGGCGTAATTGTAGAAAACCCGGAAATGTATAAATTTATGACGGGTTATAAAAACTTATTGCATTTTGCGCGCATGCATAAAAACGTCACAAAAGAGCGTATTGAAGAGGTGGTTAGACAGGTCGGTCTAGAGAAACGCATTCATGAAAAAGTATCGACGTATTCACTTGGGATGCGTCAGCGTTTAGGACTTGCTCAGGCACTACTTCATCGACCAAAATTTTTAATTTTAGATGAACCAACAAATGGTCTAGATCCAGCAGGCATTCGTGAGTTTCGTATGTATTTACGTAAAATCGCGGCTGAGGATGGAGTATCTGTTTTTGTTTCTAGCCATTTATTATCTGAAATTGAGTTAATGTGTGATCGAGTTGCTGTCATACAAAATGGTAAGCTTATCGATATTCGTGATATTCACATTGAAACTTCTTCGTTTTATTATATTGAAGCTACACCAAATGAACAGGCTGCTGCTCACCTACAAAAGCTCGATTACAAATTTGTTAAAGAGAATAATGGTTACGTGGTAGAAATAAAGAAAGAGGATATTCCGAAACTAATTACGCAATTTGTCAATGAAGATATTCAATTATTTGCCGTACAACCACATCAAAAAACATTAGAGGATCAATTCTTAGAAATGACAGGAGGTGGCCAAATTGCTGAAGCTAATTCAAAATGAATGGATGAAATTGTGGCATAAAAAAGGAACTTGGGCAATGGTCGCACTATTAATCCTCTTTATTGTTGGTCCTGGTATTATGATGAAATACTATGATACAAAAACGACAGAGGATATATCGTGGCAGGAAAGTGAACAACAGGTCATTAATAATAATAAAGACATGTTGAAGGGTGACGATGTTTCAGAAGCAGATAAAAAACACATTGAAGAGCAAATTGCTATTTCTGAGTATCGATTAGCAAATGACGTGCCATCTCAAACAGAGGGAAGCCTTGCAAGCTTTATGTCATTTGCAGGTAATATGCTAACTTTAGTGACATTGTTTACAGTGATTATCGCAGCAAGTATCGTATCAAATGAATTCTCAACAGGTACGATTAAAATGCTGTTAACACGTCCGATGTCACGTGCAAAAATATTAACTTCAAAATTATTGATAACCTTCATATTCGGACTCTTTTTAGTTGTTGTCAATGTAGTAGTTAGCGCTCTAGTAGGGTTAATACTATTTGGCGGTACAACGGGTGTTGAATTAGAGATGGTCAATGGTCAGATTGTTGAAAAAGCAGTATGGAATGATTTAGCATATCACTACTTACTGTCTGGCGGAGACTTTGTGATGTCAACATTGTTTGCTTTCTTAGTGGGCTCAGTTTTCCGTTCAAGCTCTTTAGCGATTGGTTTAACGATGTTCTTATCGTTTATGGGTGGAATGATTGTGATGTTCTTAAGTAGATACGAATTTGTTAAATATATTTGGATAACACATTCTAATTTAACACAGTATGAAAGTGGTAATTTAATGGTAGAAGGTATTACAATGCCATTCTCTCTTACAATTCTCGCGATTTATGCGGTTATTTTCCTTGTGATTAGCTATACGTCCTTCATGAAACGTGATGTGACAGCATAAAAAAGACACGGTATGAAATTTGGTTTTCGTACCGTGTTTTCTATTTTATTTCTGAATCTACAAATGTTTGGAAATAATTTGCTGTAGCTTTGCTTGAATATTAGGTAAGTCCTGTATCGTAATTGTTGTTCTGAAATTGCTTTCGTCCATATCTAAAGCTTCAGAGAAGAAGCTACCAATACCTCTTACTTTTCGATCAATTTGCATGAGTAATTCTACTGAATGATTAGTTTGAGATAAAAAGACGATTTCAAGTTCATCTAAATGTCCTCTAAATTGCCCAGTTGGCACAAATTCAAACTCTTGAATGAATGGATAGTACCCACGGAATTTGGCTGGCGCTTGCTCACATTCGGCTTCGCGTAAACGGAATCCAAGTCCGTTAATTGCACCGAGAATACGTTCTGCAAGCTCGGAAGGTTGGACACGAATGTAATCTCGATCATTTGGGTCTACTGCATTTTTAATATCAAGCCCAGTTTGAATCCATACTTTTGTTTTACCCGCCGTAATAGGTGTTTCGAATGGCAATGTGAATGAAATAGGAAATACTTTCTTCTCACCGCTGGCAATCACAAATGGCTCTGTTACTTTAACTTTTTGTAGAGCTGCGACTTCCGTATATTTATGGTCATTAGATTCTCGAATGTAAGTAGTATTCACCGACAAAAAAATAGTATCGACTTGCTGCTCAACATTTCCACCTTGTACAACGATTTCACCACGCATAACTTCTCCCGCCTGGTATGTAGACTTCTCTAGTATTGTATCGACTGTTGCCGAGCCAATCCCAATACTTGCAAATGCTTTGTTAAAAAATGACATCCAAATTCCTCCTATTGACTTTTATAATTATACATACGCATAATTTTGGAAAAGGTTTCAAGACGTGAACAGTTTTCGATATAATGAATGAAAAACTAGAGAGGCATACTTATGGAGACAGAATGGTTACGAACTTTTATTGTTGCTGCGAAAACAGAGAATTTTCGTGAGACGGCAGAACAACGTTTTATTACTCAATCGACAGTATCGAAGCATATGCAACATCTAGAAAAAGAACTTCAAGCAACGCTTTTTGAAAGACAGGGTAAGCATGTGAAATTAAATCATATTGGTGCCCATTTTTTACTACAAGCAGAGAAAATGATTGCAACAATTGATGAAGGATTACAAAATACTGCGTCCTTTATGAATGGGTATACATCTCAGTTAACAATTGGTGTTGCACCTCAAATCGCTAATTCTACTTTACCGATAATCATTCATACATTTCAGCAGCAAAGACCTGCCATTCAAATAACGATTGAACTGTTAAAATCCAATGAAATCGGAGAAGCGGTATATGCAGGTGTAGTAGATATCGGCTTATCAAAATTGACAACAACACGAGACATTCACGAAGTTCTTCTAGCACAGGAACCACTTCAATTGATTGCTCCGATGTCAAAAAGAGCAACAGATGCACTGACTCTTTTACAGCAGGAAACTATTTTAACACATGAATATGCACCTTATTGGCAAGACATACAACAAGTACTACAACGATTCCCAAGCTATAAAAGTATGAATATTAATCAAACAGAGGTCATCAAAAACTTTGTCAAACATGGATTAGGTATCGCCTTTTTACCAAAGAGTGTGATAGAGGCGGAATTTCAGCAGCAATTGCTTCATAGCTACTCGGTGCAGGAATTTTCCCATATTGTTTCAAATACCTATTTTTTATCGAAATATTTGTCTGCGGATATTGAGGCATTCTTAGCGGTTTGTCATTCCATCTACTGACTAAAGGAACAAGCTAATAAACCCTATTGCCGCTTTAAACATAGACATAATTTGGTCAAAATTAGTTCTAATCAAGCTTTATTCGCGTTAATCTGCATCATTTATTCATATTTACCTTTTAAACTGTGGAATGTCAGAATTGATACCTTAGTTTAAGGAGGAGTGGAAAAATGAAAGCAGGAAAAATAATGTTTAGTTTGTTAGTTGCAATATCTGTATTATCTGCTTGTATTGCTAATGAGGATAAGAGATTTACGTATGAAGAAATTAAAAATAGTACAGTAGAACATATCCATGGTTTAGGTTATATAAATGGTCAACAAGAAATAGCCATAGCAACGCACAATGGTTTATACAAATATGGTCAAGATGGATGGCGAGAAGCGAATGGTCAGAAACATGATTATATGGGCTTTCAAGCGACAAGAGATGGTTTCTTTGCGAGCGGACATCCCGAAAAAGGATCAAATTTGAAAAATCCATTTGGCTTAATAAAAAGTACTGACAGCGGTGCGAGCTTTGAACAATTGTCGTTTTATGGAGAAAACGATTTCCATTATCTTGCAGCTGGTTATAATTCTAATATGGTGTATGTTTATAATGAAACCGCTACTAATGACATGGAAGTTGGATTACATTTTTCTGAAAATGAAGGGGAATCGTGGACAAAGGTTAAAATGAAGGGATACAACTCGAATACACTTTCTAATTTAGCAGCACATCCACGAAAAAGGAGCTATTAGTAGTAGGGAGTCAAGATGGGGTATTTATGTCCAATGATTAAGGTGAAAACTTTACATTAATCAATCATGCTAAAATGGTGACATTTGTGATATTAAATCAAATAGGCGGATTCTATTCAAATTTCGAAAATGAGCAAGTAAAGCTTAAGGCATTCTTCTTTGATAAAAAAGATGAAAAAAACATTCCATTACCTAAAGAAGAAAATTTACAGCCCATTTTATATATCGCAACAAACCCTGAAAATCCTAAAGAAATCGTTTTTATGACAAACAATATTGATATTTATCTAACGAAAGATGAAGGTATTACTTGGAATAAACTTGCTGCCGAGGGTGAGTTATTAGAATAAAAATAGAAGGTGTTTCTATATGTATAGTTTGATGTCGAAAATAAGCCAAATCATCAGTGAACCTATAACAGTATTTTTAAACTCCTATGAACATTCACCGTTTATTATTGCGATTCTACTTGGATTAATAGGCGCATTAGCACCTTGTCAATTATCGGGGAATATGAGTGCTATCACTTTTTATGGAAGTCGAACATTGCAAATGAAAAGCAATTGGCAAGAAATCATGTTTTTTATACTTGGGAAAGTCGTCGTTTTTAGTTTAATCGGCTTATTTGCTTGGCTTTTCGGTCAGTCCTTTGAAACTAAGATGACTAAGTATTTTCCTATTTTTCGCCAAGCAATTGGTCCAATCATGCTTATAACAGGACTTGTGTTGGTTGGAATTTTAAAATTAAAATTTCTGAATCGAATTCCTTCGTATATTCCGACCGTTTTAAAAGAGGGGAAATTGGGTTCCTTTCTGATGGGTGCTAGTTTTTCCATTGCTTTTTGTCCAACGATGTTCGTTCTTTTCTTTGTGTGGTTAATGCCAACAGTCGCTACATCTTCGTATGGATTAGTTTTGCCGGCGATTTTTGGTGTGGCAACCTCTGTACCCCTTTTGGTGATACTTGGGCTTATTCATTTATTTGATGCAAAAAGATTCATTATGCGGACAAGCATGAAAATGGGGAGAATCATTCAAATCGGAGCGGGTGTTGTTCTGATTATTATAGGCGTAACGGATACGATTACATACTGGGGATTGTATTAAAGAAAATATAGCAAAAAGTATGGTACAAGTAAGGGTAGTAAAAACATAATAGCGATATCTACTTCAATATTTCGCCTATCTCCCATTAAAATAAACCATTTTTGTACCTTGGTTGAACAGGAGAGAAGCGAAATTTTTTTTGATTTCATTAATGGTAAAGTGCTTTTATGTATAATAGAGTAGACAATGCTAAAATTTTCTTTTAAAAATATATAGAAAGAGTGAAAAAAATGATTAGTGCAACATTATTATTTATCCTCGCAGGTATCGGCGAAATTGGGGGCGGCTATTTAATTTGGCTTTGGTTAAGAGAAGGTAAACCGTTTTATTGGGGCATTATAGGCGGGATTGCGTTAGCTTTATATGGAGTTGTCGCTACTTTTCAGACCTTCCCAACCTTTGGAAGGGTCTATGCAGCCTACGGAGGAGTCTTTATTGTCCTTTCCATTTTGTGGGGCTGGGGAATCGACGGGAAAAAACCAGATGTCCTAGATTGGGTCGGAGCAGGTATTTGTTTAATTGGAGTGATGGTGATTTTATTACCTCGTTCATGATAGGATAAATGTTTCCTTAAAATATTTTTATGAGCCTTCACAATTTGAGTAAAATCATGATTGTGAAGGATTTTTTATATAAAAATTAATTTTTTTGTAAAAAATAAAAGATTTTGTAACGAATCCTATTTAATATCTATATATAAGTGTCACCGTTAAGATTCTAGTGAGGGGAGGGAGGACAGTGGAGAATTTAAGTGAAATTTACAAATCATATGCAGATGAAGTAAAACGATTTCTTATTTGTTTAACAACTAATGTCGATTTAGCTGAGGAACTGACGCAAGAAACCTTTTATCAAGCTGTAAAGTCGATTGAGCGATATAACGGTGAATGTAAGATGTCTGTTTGGTTATGTCAGATTGCAAAGCATACATACTATAACCATTTAAAAAAGGAAAAACGTCATAGCCATATGAGTGTGGAACACATGATGGAAATAGGGTTGGATGTACCATCTAATGCGGAATTACCAGACGAGGAACTTGCAAAACGTAATACATTTATTTCATTACATAGAGAAATTCATCTATTAAAAGAACCGTATCGTGAAATATTTTTACTTAGAACTTCCGTCAATCTTAGCTTCAAAGAAATTGGAGAGATATTCGATAAAAGTGAAAACTGGGCAAGGGTAACATATTATCGAGCCAAATTAAAATTAGTAGAAAGGATCCGAGGTGAACTAAATGAACTGTAATATTATAAAGGATTTATTACCCTCTTATATTGATGGTATTTGTAGTGAAGATACTACTAAAGTTGTCGAGGAACATTTAAATTGTTGTGAAGAGTGTAGGTTACATCTAGATGTGATGGAACAGCCAACAACTGATATTCTGCCAGAAGAAGTAATAGTAGCAAAAGCACCATTTAAAAAAATTAATAAAAAGCGTCGTATTCAAGTTTTAATTACCATTTTGATTACTTTTAGTATCACAATCATAGGCTCACTAGTTGTTCAAGAAGTGGGAGCTGTAAATCAAATCTTTTTTCCAATGAGTACTGCTACTGTAAATTTAACAGATGATAAAGATGAGTGGACTACATTATATTTTGACGATAAGGATTATTTAAAGTTCGATAGTGTTTTTTGGAACAAGGAAATCGTTAATCATGCAAATAGTAATAGTGATGTAATTTTAAGAATAAAAGATGAAAATGGCCATATTGTAGTAGATGAATTTAAGCTATCCCCTGGGAAAAGCGTGAAATTGGATGAACTAAAGAATAATATAAAATATTCTTTTGAATTGAAGGCTAAAAAAGGGCAATTTCTTATTAATGTAGTTTGAAAACTTGAAAGCCACTTTAAAAAGAGGGATATTTAACGCGTTTAAATTCACGAAAAAATAGAAGAATGTATATTTTTAATTGAAAATATACGTTCTTTTTGTTTACCTATAGAAATATATTTTGGCGGATTAGAAAATAAACAAAAAGCACAAAGAAGAAGGACTTTTAGAATTTGAATCGAAATATCTTAAAGTAATCCCAAAAAAGTTTGGAGGTCGCAATTTTGTTACTTTATTTCTGATATATATCATCAGCCTAAAATTAAAAAATAATTTAGGAGTTGATATATGTTGATATACAAAAATTCACTTGATGGAATTTCTTCTGATATGCTGAATGGCTTTTTTGTTGATTGGCCTAATCCACCAAATCCACAAACTCACTTAAAGCTGTTAAAACACAGTAATAAAGTGGTCATTGCTTTAGACGATAATACGAATCAAGTAGTTGGATTTATAACAGCGATTAGCGATGGGGTTCTATCAGCCTACATTCCGTTCCTTGAAGTTTTGCCAGACTATAAAAATAAAGGCATTGGCAAGGAATTAGTCAAACAAATGTTAAAAGAGCTTGATGATATTTATATGGTTGATTTGTGCTGTGAGGATGACTTAGTTCCTTATTATGAGAAGTTTGGAATGATAAAAGTAAACGGAATGGTCGTTAGAAATTACGAAATGCAGTCTGGAATTTCAAACAAATAAATATAAAGAAAAACGCTTGGACTTTCCAAGCGTTTTTTACGTACTAAATTATTCTGTTTACTGCGATTCCATTTGTGAGAAGGTCTGCTTTTTTACTGTTCTATATTTAAAAATGTTATTTTTTTATTGCAACAAAGCGTAATCTACAATAATCAGCAACCCATTGATTGTCCTGATAATTCATAGGCTTTAATAATTCTTCGCATTTTGCATAGATCTGTTCTTTTTCAGTTTCTGATAAATGCTTGAGCATATTATTGCTGAACATTACTAGCCAATTACGTAGTCCATCCTCGCCTTGAAGAGGTGTTGGGCGCTCATATAGTGTAATCATTTCAACAGTAAAGCCTGCATTTTCTAATTTCGACTGATATTCTTCTAAAGTTGGAAAATACCATGGGAAATATTCTTCTATATAAGATAGTTTTAATTCCTCCATACTTTTTTGAAGTGCCCATACAATCGAAGCAATATTACCGTGGCCCCCCATTTCAGCAACGAATTGACCACCTTGTTTAAGTGCAGTGTAAATATTTTGAATGACTCCATCCGGCTGCTTCATCCAATGAAGGGCAGCGTTTGAGAAGACCGCATCAAATTGATTTGTCATGTGAAGTGCGGTAGCATCCAGTGTGTGAAACTTAATGTCAGGATATTTTTGCTGTGCAGCGAAAATCATATCGTGCGAGGCATCTATCCCTTGAACATTGGCACTAAGCGATGCAATTTCATGTGCTAAATCACCTGTGCCACAACCGACATCTAAAATTTTTTCATTTTCTTGTGGTGCAAGTAAGTCTACTAAGCTTCCTCCAAATTTTGAAACAAAGTCATGCTTTTGATCATATAAATTGGCATTCCATGTTGTTGTCATTTCTCTTCATCTCCTTTGTTTGAGCATAACAGAGAGTTTAGGTGAACAGAATTGCGGAAAATGATCAGTTTTGATTCCATATTGGAATATAGGGAGGGATTATACTAACCTCAATAAACATCAATTTAGCATTAATTTTGGAGATCCTTATCATAAGTAAGTGCGGTTTTTTTAAAGAACTTAACTGCAGATAGAAAGAATACACAAAAGAATCACCAAGAATTATGCATTTTAGAATATGGTCCAGATTTAAAAGCAAAAAGATGGTGTAGGATTGAATAAATAAGCAAAAAAGAACCTAATCTGGTTCTTTTTTTGCTTATTAGACCGGTTAAGTTAGTCTAATATTGTGACCTTTAATTGTTTTACTCCAAAATTAATTGCATCTTGTTGAGAAGGGAAAAAGACATCGATTCGATTTCCTTTAATTGCACCGCCAGTATCCCCTGCGATTGCTTCACCATAGCCTTCCACATAAACTTTACTACCCAGTGGAATTACAGTTGGGTCAACTGAGATGACCTTCGCATTTGGGTTTGTTTTAAGGTTAATTCCAGTAGCAGTAATACCAGAACATCCCTCACATGAAGCCGTATAGGCTGAAGCTTTCACTAAAAGTTCCTTTGAAGCAGTATTATTTGTTGATGGAGCAGTTGCTTTAGGTGTATTCTCCTTTGAAGCAGTATTATTTGTTGATGGAGCAGTTGCTTTAGGTGTATTCTCCTTTGAAGCAGTATTATTTGTTGATGGAGCAGTTGCTTTAGGTGTATTCTCCTTTGAAGCAGTATTATTTGTTGATGGAGCAGTTGCTTTAGGTGTATTCTCCTTTGAAGCAGTATTACTTATTGATGGAGCGGTCGCTTCAGGTGCACTATCCTTTGAAGCTGTTTTACTTGTTGATGAAACAGTTTCTTCAGGTTTACCCTCCATTGCAGTTGTATTATTTGTTACTAAAGTTGTAGTTTCCTTTGCTGCATGAGCTGCAGGCTTTATTGGTTTGTCAGTTACAGCCGTACTCGTTTTCGTACCATTAATAATGGATAGATTTAAACCTGGATGAATAAGGTCCGTATGTAATTGGTTCCATTCTTTAATTTGCGAAACAGTGACTTGATGATCTAGGGCTATGTCCCATAGTGTATCACCTTGCTTAACGGTATATTGTTGTGCAATGGTAAGGACATCGCCAGGGTGAATAAGGTTAGTAGGAATATGATTCAATGTTTTGATATTTTCTACAGAAGTATTATGTGCACGAGATAAATCCCAAAGAGTATCTCCTTTTTGTACGGTAATTGTTGCAGCTTGAGCATTAGCACCTAAAGTTGCCGAAAGCATTGCAACGGGTACAATTGAAATTATTTTTTTAAGCATTTATTAATCCTCCATGTGCGTTCTTAGTTGTTAATGTAAAATCATCGTAACATAGATTTTTCTGAGAAAAAGAACAAGGAGGTGTTAATTTGATTTCGTCTATGGCATTTATATTGCAATAATATTACTAATAGTAAAGGATACTATTTCCATGACGAAGATACCTGATTCATTAAGGGTTAAATGTGATAATGTTTATACATTAAATAAATTTAATAAATGAGGGATAATCATGTCAGTTGTGAACCTGTTAGCTTCTCAATTAAATCGAAACGATGAAGAGCCAAATATTGAGCTGGCACATAAATTAGTTAATGAAGAAAATTATACGTGCATAGAAGAAATAATTGAAAACCTAACTTGCAAAGATAAAAAGATTCAATACGATTGTATTAAAGTAGCGTACGAAATTGGGCAAGTTAAACCAGAACTCATCAGTAAGTATGTCCTGACTTTTATAGAGTTGCTAAAAAGCCCTAATAATCGTTTAGTCTGGGGTGGAATGACGGCATTAGCAACGATTGCGGAGGGAGCATCAGAAACCATTATGGCTCATCTTAATATATTAAAAAGTGCTATAAAAGTTGGTTCAGTTATTACAATTGATAAAGGTGTCCTAACTCTTGCGAAGCTAGCAGCTGTCAGTAAGGAAAACAATGATGTGATTTTTCCAATATTACTTCATCACCTTGAGAATTGCAGAACAAAGGAAATTCCTCAGCACTCGGAAAGTACGCTATTAGCCGTAACAGATGAAAATAAAGAGGAATTATTGAAAGTGTTACGAAAAAGAGAAAAATACCTAACTGCACCACAATTAAAAAGAGTCAAAAATATTTATAAAACATTAGAAGCTTAATAAAAATTGTGAAAATTCCCCTATATGTGCCGTGCCATTAATGTGAATTTTAGCACCAGCGATGTTATTAGGGATTATTGAATAAATGTTCATAAAATAAAAACCGCACTTGGCCGCGTTACGGAGAACCGTATCATAAGTAGTGCGGTTTTAATGAAAATATAAAAAGCTGGTTCGATTCAGCTTTTTAGTGAATCTGTATAGCTCCATTTGAACCTTTCATTACTTTGATCCGTAGAGTCATTTTTTACTAAAATCACAATTATAGACAATTGATGTTAATATACTATTCATTCGATTTTTAACATTCAATAATTGCTCCTTGTAAATATAAATAGCATTTAAATGTCCAAAATAATAAATTTTGGGTAAACCGCTCTTAGCTCCCTTAAGGAGAGCTGTTCGAAAAATATAAATAAATCTAAGCTCAGTAAAGTGTATAGTGTACTGCAAAATATAGGGCAGTATAACAGTGGTTTTTTCAGAGAAGCAGATTTTATAAAAAATAATTTGACATTTTGTACTGTTTTTTTGTATTATATTGAACAAAAGAATGCCCGGACTAGAACGGGAGAGGTTCATAGCTGATACCCTCTATAAAAAACTATGGAAACATGATAATTATGCCATGTCCATATCGGACGTGGCTTTTTTTATGTTTTTACTTATGTTTTAATAGAACGATTGGTGATGCCTCTCTTGAAAAGTGTTGGGAAACATTTTACAAGGAGGTTTTTTTATGTCTGGCCAAAGCCTAGAAGAAGGACTGACGGATTTAACATTATTGGGGAACCAAAGTACAAAATATTCATATGTCGTTTAATGAATCACGATATTAATCCAGAAAAAATTGATTATCGATAAATGCGGAATTGAATAGTTCAATCAAGAAAGAGGTATTTAGCTACCCTCTAAAAAAAACTAAGAAGAAGCAGTATTTTTTTTCTTATAGTGCTGTTTTTTTGATACAAGGGAGATTTTACACATGAAGCAGGAAAAAGCAATTGTTGTATTTAGTGGAGGCCAGGACAGTACAACTTGTTTGTTCTGGGCAAAGGAACGTTTTCAAGAGGTTGAGGCAGTAACTTTTGATTATGGTCAAAGGCATCGTCTTGAAATTGAATGTGCGAAGATGATAGCAGGGGAGCTCGGTGTCAAGCATCACATTCTTGATATGTCACTCCTGAACCAGCTTGCTCCGAATGCATTGACACGACAAGACATAAAGGTAGAAGACGGTGAAAATGGTGAGCTTCCATCGACTTTTGTACCTGGTCGAAATCTTCTTTTTCTTTCATTTGCAGGCGTTTTAGCGAGCCAAGTAGGAGCTAAGCATATTGTAACTGGCGTTTGCGAAACAGATTTTAGCGGATATCCGGATTGCCGAGATGTTTTTATTAAATCCTTGAATGTAACGTTAAATTTATCGATGGATGATTCCTTTGTGATTGATACACCGTTGATGTGGCTCAATAAGGCTCAGACATGGGAGCTTGCTGATCAGTTTGGAGCACTTGAATTTGTTCGGGAAAGAACGTTGACTTGCTATAACGGTGTAATAGCAGATGGCTGTGGTGAATGCCCAGCATGTAAACTGCGAAAAAAAGGGCTTGATGAGTATTTGAGTTATAGGAAGGAGTCTTAAGGCATGTCAGATTTTAGAATCGTCGATAAGCTCCAAAAAATAGATGTAGATATTCAAAGAAATCAATTGAACTATCATGCAAAGCGTGTGCTCGTAAGCAAAGAATTTACCTTCGATGCTGCCCATCATTTACATGATTATGAGGGGAAATGTAAAAACCTGCACGGTCATACGTATCGCGTAATATTAGGACTAAGTGGATACACAGATGAACGCGGTTTGATGATTGATTTTGGCGACATAAAAAGAATATGGAAAGAAAAAATAGAGATTCATTTGGATCACCGTTATTTAAATGAAACGCTTCCACCCATGAATACGACGGCTGAGAACATTGTTGTTTGGATTTACGAAAAGTTGGCTGAGGCCTTACTTGATGAACAAACATATAACGGTGCGCGTGTTGAGTTTATCCAGCTATATGAAACTCCGACTAGCTATGCAGAGGCGAGACGGGAGTGGATGGAAGTTGAGTAAAATACCTGTTATCGAGATTTTTGGACCGACGATTCAAGGTGAGGGAATGGTAGTTGGCCAAAAGACAATGTTTGTGAGAACTGCCGGCTGTGATTATTCCTGTTCTTGGTGTGATTCATCGTTTACGTGGGATGGCAGCGGAAAGCATCTTATTGTCCAAATGACAGCTGAAGAGATTTGGTCTGAGTTGAAACGTCTCGGAGGCAGTGGCTTTTCATTTGTCACGATTTCAGGCGGCAATCCTGCACTCATCCAAAATTTGGAGGGGGTCATTACACTTTTAAAAGAAAATGACATAAAGGTCGGGGTGGAAACTCAGGGAAGTAGGTGGCAAAAATGGATGTATGAGATTGATGAACTGACAATTTCCCCAAAGCCACCTAGTTCTGGAATGACCACAAACTATTCGGTGCTCTCTGATATCTTCGAAAAACTAAAAAATCGAAACAGTAATCACCATGTATCCCTCAAAGTAGTCGTTTTCAATCAAGAGGATTACGAGTATGCTAAACAAATTCACCATAGGTATCCAATGATTCCTTTTTATCTCCAAGTCGGTAACGATGATCTCACGACGACGGACAATTCACGATTAATTACACATTTATTAGATAAATATCATGCGCTGATTGATAAAGTGATGAAGGATGAGGAATTAACAGATGTCAAAGTACTGCCACAGTTGCATGCCCTTGTATGGGGGAATAAAAGAGGGGTATAGTGCCATTACAAAAATGTCTTTAGGAAAAATCTCTAGAAGAGGATTATGATTAACTTGGGACGATGTGAAAGTACAGGATAGGAAGGAAAAAAATCCCTTATGTCGAATAATCTATATAAGAATAGAAAGTATTCTAGATGAGGTGTTCGATTGAATAAAATAAGAACTGAAACAGATAGATTAGTTATTCGATTTCTTGAAGAAGGTGATTATTCTTCTTGGCTAACCCAATATGAAAATCGTTTACCTTCTCAACATAAATACGATCAAGGTAAATTAGATATGAGCATCTGTACGAAAGAATGGTTTCGTGATTTAGTTACTAAACATTATCAAATGGCTGAAGATGACAAGGTCTATGTATTTGGAGTGTTTAGAAAAGAAGATAATACTCATATTGGTTTTATAGACTTTTCGACAATTATGAGGGAAGAATTTCAATGGGCCAGGTTCGGATATACAATTCATAACCAGTTTTGGAGAAAAGGTTATGGGAATGAGGCTGTAAAAGCTTCCTTAGATCTAGCGTTTAAAAAATTAAATTATCATCGTATAGAAGCTCACATAAACCTTGATAATATGGCATCTATAAAGTTAGCAGAAAGTGTTGGAATGGTGTATGAATGCACGAGGAAAGGATTCATATTCGAGGACGACAAATGGACTGATCATCTAGTTTACTTTATAAACGCAAAGTAAGTTTAATAGTAGACAAGAACGATGTTGTTTCTGATACACATTCTCTAAAGAAGATTAATAAGCAATAGATCTTAATAAAACCCCTGATTCTTCTGCTTAGCGTAGAAAAATCAGGGGTTTTAATTTAAACCTTCGATAAGTAACAAAACCCCATTTTCACAAATAATAAAAAATCCTACCATTTTATCTACTTTCCAATCCGTATTTGTGTTAACTTATTATTTAATATGGTTAACACAAATTAGGGAGAATAGGAGGAATAAAATGATCAGAAAGTTTTCTACATATGATCTTGCTCAGATTTCATTGTTAGCTTGTCTTATTATCGTTACAGGCATGTTTAAAATTCCAACAGGTATTCCTGGGTCTGAATTTCAATTATCAGCACCCATTGCAGTTGCGATTGCAGCAGTGTTTGGATTTAAGCGATATTTTCTAGCGGGGATCATTGCAAGTTTAATCTTATTTTTATTAGGTATACATTCGATCTTAAATGTAGAGATCGCCTTAATTTTTCGATTGACTGTAGGACTGCTCATAGTTTTATTTGGGACTTCAATTCCGGTACTTGTTTTGGCAGGTCCAATTGGAACAACGATTGCTAGATTTGGTTTGGCTTTTACGTTAGGGACTCCATTTTTACCGTTATTAGTTTTGGCTATTCCAGGCATGGTAATCACAGCTATTAGTGTTTATCCTCTAACGAAAATGTTATATACAATTAATAGGAAAGTAGCTGGTAAAAATCATGTTAAAAGCGTGTTATAGTATTCGAATGCGTGCGGCTGAAAGAAATCCTGAACTTGGGGAAAAGCATATATCTGGTGGTGAACGGATAGGTAGTAAATCTCAGATAGAGCCAATTGTAAAACAGTTATTGAACAAAGCAAGTAATCATTCACGTGGCGATGCTGATTTTATTCAAATTACCGTTGAAAAAATTGCGCCTGATCAGATTCAGTATATGCCACCCTTAGAAATTACGACAGTTGAGGCGACTTCAATCGAAAAGGCCCATAGTGAAGCAAGAAAGATACTAACCTCATTAGGTGTTTCGGAACATGCACTGAATGTTGCTTTTCATCAACTTAGTAGTAATCAAAATCTCCGTGGGGCAATCATCCTAAATAGTAAAACCGGCATACGGCTTGACGATCGGGGGCAAAAGGGTGTTCGTGTATCACGAATCGATTGGCAAGATGCTGATGGGGACTTTAATGAGCGTGTACGTGAAGCGTTGGCTCTGGCGTCGAAAGTGGCAAATTCTCCGTTTACAATTGCAGAATTATGTTGGTCTGATGATCCAGATTACGTGACTGGCTATGTAAGTAATCGTGACATTGGTTATGTTAGAATTACACCGTTAAAAAGGGAAGGCTGTGAGAGCGGAGGGCGTGCTTTTTTTGTGTCAGATGAAGTTGAACTAGACTCTTATATAGATTATTTAGAAAGCGTACCTGTTCTCATTAGGAGGGATTAACAAATGGATCATTGGTTTCAACGGGAACTACAATTAATAGAAGAGAAAGGATTGACAAGGAAGTTACGTTCGTTTTCAAATGGCAATGAGAGCGAGGTAATCATGAATGGTAAGAAATTCTTGCTTTTTTCATCTAATAACTATTTAGGTCTTGCAACAGATTTTCGGTTGAAAAAGAAAGCATCTGAAGGTATTAGTAAATACGGTACAGGAGCTGGTGGTTCGAGATTAACAACTGGCAATTTCGATATTCATGAACAGCTTGAATCTGAAATTGCGGATTTGAAAAAAACTGAATCTGCCATTGTTTTCAGCAGTGGTTACTTAGCGAACATTGGCGTAATTTCGAGTGTGATGAAGGCAGGGGACATTATATTTTCTGATGCTTGGAATCATGCGAGTATTATAGATGGTTGTCGCCTTAGTCAAGCAAAAACAATTGTTTATGAACATGCGGATATGGTGGATTTAGAGCATAAATTGAGAGAATCACATGGAGATGGAAAGAAGTTAATTGTGACGGATGGCGTCTTTAGTATGGATGGTGATATTGCTCCACTTCCCGAAATAGTTGCGCTAGCAAAGAAATACAATGCTTACATAATGATTGATGATGCGCATGTGACAGGTGTCTTAGGAAGTGAAGGTCGAGGTACCGCTGATTATTTTGGATTGAAAGATGAGATTGATTTTACAGTGGGTACGCTGAGTAAAGCGATTGGTGCAGAGGGTGGTTTTGTGGCGACGTCGTCCATTGCAAAAAACTATTTACTAAATAACGCTAGATCATTTATTTTCCAAACAGGTTTATCTCCAAGTGCGATTGAGGCTGCACGAGAAGGAATATCCATTATTCAAAATGAGCCCGAACGAAGGGAACAATTGCTGAATAATGCTAAGTATTTACGTTTAAAATTGGGGGAATCCGGTTTTGTAGTTAATGAGGGGGAAACACCAATTATAACGCTTCTTATTGGAGATTCCCGTGAAGCTGTGCAATTTTCTGAAAAACTTATGGATGAAGGTGTCTTTATTCCAGCGATTCGACCACCAACTGTGCCAAAAGGGTCAAGCAGGTTGCGGATTACAGTAATGGCTACCCATACAATGGAGCAGCTCAATACAGTCATAAATAAAATGAAGAAAATAGGGAAAGAAATGGGTATTGTATAAAAGGTCATAATATCAAGTTTTAGAGGTTTTGTCAGATAAAGAACTATCAACTGTTAAGATTTTAAAGAAAAATGGATTTGTTGAAATAAAGTCATTTGAATATGTATAGATAAAGAATTAATCGGTCTTTCAAGGAACGAATTTGCCAAAAATACTTGGCGTTGCAGATTCTAATATTGATAATAAAACAATCCTTACAATTGGAAAAGGGATAATAAATGGAAAATCCAATTGCAAGTTCTTATGAAGACAAATGTGTAAATGTAGGTGACGTCTTGGATATTGATTAAGATAAGAAGAAACAGGTATTAGAAGAGTTATTATCATCAAAGGACAATGAAAAAATGATTAAGACAGACGACGTTTCATCTTAGGAGACAAATGTATCAAGTTAGAAATATATTAAAATTAGAGTATGTATTGAATAGTTTTTCAAAACATACTCTTGTTATTTTAATTAAATATTTAATTCCGTTTCAAGAAAAGTTGCTACATCATTCCAATCCTCTATTGGAGAACTTTTTTCATATTCAATAGATCCAAAATTCTCATTAGCATCTGGTTCATCTTCATAAAGTGAAAATTCTCGTATTAACTTGCCATTTTCTATTACTAGTAGCTCTGCGTTAAAATCCTCGTCGTAGTATCCATAAGTAACGGAATTATCCATTGCAAGTTCCATCCAAGATTCATTTGTTAAACCAAAGAACGCTTCTCCTTCTAAGTCTACAAAATATGTCCATCCATTTTCATGTTGTGAAATATGGATTGATTTATCAATTTCCTCATCTATCCAATCGCAATATCTTTTTTTGGCACCTTCTAATGGTAAATTCAATTTAAAACAACATTTTCTCATTTCGATTTAACCCCTCAATTCAAACACGACTACTATTAATTTACAGTTTAACATGAAAGATACTCAACAAAAAAGGTAGCTGGGACAAAACTCGTTCAAAACCTAAAAACGCGAGAAATTAATTTAGAAACGTTGATTTCTCGCGCTTTTTTAATGAAAAATTTAGTGTTTCATGGAGGTAGATGTCGATATTAATCGAAAGTTGGTCGATAAATCGAAAAAGTTAGTCTATAAAAGTTCTCAAGGTAGTAAATCTCCGGAAATATACTGCTATTAACAGAGAAATAGGGTAAAGAAAATAGAATGATTTAGTCAAACAAGAAAAAAGAGAAATCGAATGGCATCGATTTCTCTTTTTTCTTTAATATCAGCTACCAATCTTATTTTTCAAGCTTCGTTAATGTTTTGCCACTCCAACCAAAGATGATTGTTAAAATTGGTCCGAGTAGACAGAAGAAGGTATATGGCAGGTAAGATGTTGTTGGTATATCTAGTACACTAGCAATAAAAATACCACAAACACTCCACGGAACAAGAGGGTTCACTACAGTACCTGCGTCCTCCATGACACGGGATAGATTTTTAGGGGCAAGTCCAACCTTCTCAAATTGTGCTTTAAATGCTTCCCCAGTTAGGAGGATGGATAGATATTGCTCACCAATTAATGTGTTGACACCAATTCCTGTAATGGCAGCGCCTGTAATAACAGAGCCAGCACTTTTAAAGAAACCTTCCACCTTCGATAAAATACTTTGAATAATGCCGAGCGTAAATAATAGACCACCCATTGTTAATGCTAATAAAACTAATGCAATTGTAAATAGCATACTGTTCATACCACCACGTGTCAGTAATGCATCTACGTCCTTATTACCAGTATTAGAGACATAGCCATCAAAAAGCATTTTGAATACATTTGACAGTGCAATCGGTTCTTGTATGTAGGCAAGTCCAACACCAATAATTGAGACGACTGCAAGTGTAATCAGTGCGGGTGCTTTATAAAATGTCATAATAACAAGAACTACAATTGGTAATAATGTATACCAATGAACAAGTCCAGTTGACAGTAAGCCCTCTTTAAATTGCTCAACTGTTTCAAATGAAGTATCTGCTCCTGTTGGCGATAATATTGCATAAAGAACAAATGATATTAAGAAAGCTGGAAACGTTGTCCAACCCATATTTTTAATATGTTCGAAAAGATCTACGCCAACCGTACCAGATGCAAGATTTGTTGTATCCGATAAGGGAGACATTTTATCTCCAAAGAAGGCGCCAGAAACAATTGCCCCAGCTGTAATGGATAAAGAGATGTCCATTGCACCTGCAATGCCCATAAAAGCTACGCCAACGGTCGCAACTGTTGTTAATGAACTACCAACAGAAATGCCGACGATACTACAAATAAGAAATACAATTGCAAAGAAAAAGCTTGGTGAAACCGTTAAAAAACCGTAGTAGATGAGCGTTGGAATTGTACCACCCATAATCCAGCTCGAAATTAAAATACCAATAAAGAAGAAAATAAAAACGGCTCCAAGACCAGCACTTGCACCTGCAACCATACCAGCTTCAAGCTCACGAAAAGGAACTTTTTTTAGTAATCCATAGGCAATTAAAAGTGAAATGACAAGTAAAATAGGTATGTGGGGTGTCGCTTGTAAATACCCAATACTGAACGCCATCGTGGCAATAATTAATAGTATGATGAAGCTTGCCTCGATAAATCGAGGGTTACTTTTTGCTTCAATTCGAAACATGCTAAACCTCCTAACAGTTACTTCTACGCTTCAATGCGGTGAAGCCCAAAAGTATTATAGCACGCTAATAAATTTTGTCAATTGATTGAAAATTCTGTCATGGCGATCGGTACGGTCCCAAACTTTCTTGAAAACCGTATAAGTAGCAACTAGGAAGAGCATAACAAGCATTAGAGGCTTTGTTATAGCTGGGGAAATAAGATGTACGGTGTATGCACCAATTAATGAAATGTATTATGTATGTAAATTTTAACATCAAACAAATGTTAGCATGCTTGTTTCATTATATTGGCCAGTTTGTGGTGATAGCTGTACTTGGCGACAGACCAACATCCATGAGAGTCCTCCGCCACCAACAATCACATTCAAAAAGGGTGCGATAAAACCGAGCACTAAAAGTATTGCGTGTGATAGTAAATCGATGTCCATTTATATAATGACTCACAACCTTCTTTTAACCGGCTCATCGGACGCTCCTAGGAAAGTCGCCCAGTCGGAGCGAAAATCAATGCTTTATATTACTACTAATTGGTAATAAGTAACAATGAAGATTCGACATATTTATGTAAAGAACGTTTACAATTCCTTAACATTAATAAAGATAAAAAAATTGAAGAGAAAAAAGTTTTTACAAGTATTTTTGTTAAAATAAAAGAAAAAACGGTAATATATAAAGAAAAAACGGTAATTTTCATCGTTGAGTTTCCAACGTTTTCAACTTGGAAAAGTACTTAAAAATAAATGTGGCGAATTTTATATTACATTTATGTAAATTCAACTCGTTTTTGTTTAAAAATCTGTAGAAATGTGTAAAGGTTTTGTTATGATGATTGCAGAAATTGATAATATTCATTCAACAGGAGGAACATTATGTTCAACTCAAACAAGCAAGATCCATTTTTTAAGGCGTTATTAAACATTTCTAAAAATGTTAATGAAGGTATTTACTATGCACATAATGCACGTATTCAAGATATTGATGCCTTAAAAGAGATCGCAGACACGATGAAACAATATGAAAAAAGTGGAGATAAATTGATTCATGAGCTTATCGTTATGCTGAATAAATCGTTTATGACGCCTATCGAACGTGAAGATATTTTAGCTCTTGCAAATAAATTAGATGATGTAATTGATGGCATGGAAGGCTGTATTGCTCATTTTGATATGTATAATTTAACTGAAGTTACAGATCCAATGCGTCAATTCCTAACATATATTGCGAAAAGTACAGATGAAATGGTACAAGCAATGGAGCTATTAAATAGTAAAAAGCTTGTAGAAATGCGTAAACATGCGATTCAAATTAAGGACTATGAGCGTGAATGTGATGAAATTTTCCGTTCTTCGATGAAGCAATTATTTATCCAAGAAAAAGATCCAATGCGTATCATCGTGTTCAAAGATATTTACGAACAATTTGAAGATATTGCAGACTGCTGTCAAACAGTAGCAAATACAATTGAAACAATAATTATGCGTAACGCGTAAGATGGAGTGTACGAAATGGATACGATATTACTAATAACAATATTAATCGTTATATTCGCACTTGTGTTCGACTTTATTAACGGTTTCCATGATACAGCCAACGCGATCGCAACTTCTGTATCAACAAGAGCTTTGAAGCCGAGAACAGCAGTATATTTGGCTGCGGGTATGAACTTCATAGGAGCTATTACATTTGTTGGGGTAGCGAAAGCATTGACAAAGGATATTGTTGACCCATACAGCTTGAATGCTTTTGATGGAGATACTACAGGTTCAGTCGTTATTTTAGCGGCATTATTTTCAGCGATAACATGGAATTTAGTAACTTGGTACTTTGGAATTCCGTCTAGTTCATCACATACATTAATTGGTTCTGTGGCAGGGGCTGCCATTGCAGCGGCCGGCTTTGATGCTTTGAACTACAGTGGCTTTATAAAAATCCTTCAAGCGCTTATTTTCTCACCATTACTTGCGTTTGCAGCTGGTTTCTTAATGATGTCGTTATTTAAAGTTATATTCAAGGATATGAATTTATATCGAACGAATAAAGGTTTCCGAACGATGCAAATTGGGACAGCAGCTTTACAATCATTTACTCACGGTACTAATGATGCGCAAAAAGCGATGGGGATTATAACACTTGCATTAATTGCAGGAGGCTTGCATCAAGGTGATGACATTCCTTTCTGGGTACGTTTTGCAGCAGCATGTGCGATGGGTCTTGGTACATCAGTAGGTGGTTATAAAATCATCAAAACAGTTGGTGGTAAGATTATGAAAATCCGTCCAGTAAATGGGGTTGCAGCTGACCTTGCTTCTGCATCTATCATTTTTGGAGCGACATTAATTCACTTGCCAGTATCTACAACACATGTTATTTCTTCATCCATCATGGGAGTAGGAACAGCACATCGTGTAAAAGGTGTTAAATGGGGTATGGCACGAAAAATTGTGACGACATGGGTGATCACAATGCCAATCTCTGCAGTCATGGCAGGAGCTATTTATTTTTTATTAAGTTTATTTTTCTAACATAATGAGGGAATGCACAATTTGCGTGCATTCCTTTTTTGATTTGATTAAATCAGATAGGTAGAGCAACGGAAAGACCGAGCAGAACGACGGAAAGAAATGCAGGCGACGGATAGATCGGTCAGAGCGACGGATAGAGAAGGAAAAGCGACGGAAAGCCAGCCCAGAGCGACGGAAAGAAATGCAGGCGACGGATAGATTGGTCAGACAGACGGATAAAAAAGGCGAAGCGACGGAAAGGACGCACAGAGCGACGGAAAGAAATGCAGACGACGGAAAGGCCGGTCAGAACGACGGATAGAAAAGGCGAAGCGACGGAAAGGCCGAGCAGGACGACGGATAGAAAAGGTAAAGCGACGGATATTCCGGTCAGAGCGATGGAAAGAAATACAGGCGACGGATAAATCGGTCAGAACGACGGATAGAAAAGATAAAGCGACGGATATTCCGGTCAGAGCGATGGAAAGAAATACAGGCGACGGATAGATCGGTCAGACCGACGGATAGAAAAGGTAAAGCGACGGATATACCGGTCAGACCGACGGAAAGAAATGCAGGGCCGGGTAGATTGGTCAGACCGACGGATAAAAAAGGCGAAGCGACGGAAAGGATGCCTGGAGCGACGGATAGAGAAGGCGAAGTGACGGAAAGAAATACAGGCGACGGAAAGATCGGTCAGACCGACGGATAGAAAAGGCAAAGCGACGGATATACCGGTCAGACCGACGGAAAGAAATGCAGGCGACGGAAAGGCTGGTCAGAGCGACGGATAAAAAAGGCGAAGCGACGGAAAGGACGCCTGGAACGACGGATAGAGAAGGCGAAGTGACGGAAAGAAATACAGGCGACGGAAAGATCGGTCAGACCGACGGATAGAAAAGGTAAAGCGACGGATATACCGGTCAGACCGACGGAAAGAAATGCAGGCGACGGAAAGGCTGGTCAGAGCGACGGATAAAAAAGGCGAAGCGACGGAAAGACAGCCCAGACCGACGGATATAAAAGGAGAATCGACGTATAGCCAGATCTATGGTAATTATAAAGAAAGTATAAAGTTCAGAAAAAATGTCTTTTTACATAGTAAGGTTAGTACAGGAGGAAAACAGATGAAAGAAAAGCTATTACTGATTGAGGATGATACGGCGATTGGACGTATTGTAAAGGATACGCTTGAACAAGAGGGTTATCAAGTTACTTGGGCAACAACAGGACTTGAAGGATTAGCTGATTTCCAAGCAGATTCGTTCGATTTAGTGTTAGTCGATTGGATGTTACCTGAGATGGATGGTCTTACGGTTTGTCAAAATATCCGCTGGGAAAGTGATGTACCAATTTTAATGATGAGTGCGCGTAAGGAAGAGGCAGATAAGGTTGAGGGCTTGCAGGGCGCTGATGATTATATAGCGAAACCGTTTAGTTTAGAGGAGTTAAAGGCGCGCGTAGCCTCACACTTACGTCGCTGGAAACGTTATACAAAAAAAGAAATCGCTGAAGATGTTACATCCTTTGCATACGGCTTAAAGATTGATTGGCAAAAGGAAACAGTGCGCCTTGATGATGAAGAGCTTGCTTTAACACAGAAGGAGTTTGCTGTATTAAAACTACTTACGAAAAATCCAAGTCAAACCTTTTCCAAAGAAGAGCTATATCAGCATATTTGGCAACAGGCAAGCGTAGTTGAAACACATACAGTCACAGTTCATATAAAGGCACTACGAGAAAAGCTAAAAGACCCAGTCAAAACCCCGTATTTTATACAGACAGTATGGGGCAAGGGCTACCGCTTTATTGGTGAACCGCTATGAAAATTAAAACTTGGTTACTCATCACTTTTTTCATCGTGATGATTTTACCGATAGCAGGTGCATATAGCCTTTATGTGTGGATTAACGCCTATTATCAAGATAAAAACGTTGCTGAGTATTTCGAAAAATTGACAGAGCTTAATCAGGTAAAATCGGTTCTCGAAAATCCTGTACATTATAAGAAAAATGCGGATAGAAAAGGAATTGAAGCACTAACGAACGATCAGCTCGCTATCACACTTTACTCGAAATCTGGCTTTGTTTTGTATTCCTCAAATCCGTTGAGATTGGAATATGAATCTAGAGAGAGTGTTTTTAAAGGCTTATATGAATTAAAGCAAAACTACAATGCCTTTACTTATAAAGAACCAGTTTATCAAGATGGGGAATTGCTTGGGGTTTATAAAATTCAATTAGTTAGGACGGATTGGGTAAAAGGTGTAGAAAGTCGTTCTTGGCTTGTAATAGCGAGCTCTATACTATTATTTCTTCTAATTTATTTTGCATTAATGATGCTGCTTAACCGTAAATTAAATCGACCGTTACATGAACTGATGCGGCAAATGCGTGCTTTTGCAAAGGGGGAGCATGTGGAATCGAATTTAGTAGCAAGAAAAGATGAAATTGGTGAACTTGCTCAAACCTTTCTTGCGATGCAGGATGAAATAGAAACTGCTCGTACTCACTTAAAAGCTGAACAAGAGCAAAAAGAGCTAATGATTGCAAGTATTTCTCATGATTTGAAAACACCCCTTACAGCTATTCAAGCATATGCTGAGTCTTTACAAAGCAAGGCATTATCAGAAGAACAGCAAGTCGAGTACCGACAGATTATTTTAACAAAGTCTGAAACGATGAAGCATATGTTAGATGATTTACTAATGTACACGTTACTGCAATCTACAAACTATAGTTTAGAACTTATTACAGTAGATGGGGAAGAATTTTTTGAAATGGCACTGTCGGATTATGAGCAGCTAAGTGAGAATCAAGGATTTACACTTGAAGTTACCTGTGACATAGAAGGGCTATATGCAGTGCATCCGAAGCAGCTTCAACGTGTGATCGACAATTTAATAAGTAATGCTTGGCGCTATGGAGAAATAAGTACAACGATAGGTTTAGCAGCCATAAATGCTGGGAAGTGTCCTATATGGTGCTTTGATTTTATGAAGCCAGCACTGGCAAAGCATGATGGTATGTATATTATTGTGCAAAATAGCGGGCAAGGTGTAAATAAAGAAAATATTGAGAAGTTATTTGAGCCAATGTACCAAGCTGATACGGCACGAACAAAGGCTGGGGAGCGAGGTACTGGACTAGGCTTAAATATTGCAAAACAAATAATAGAAAAGCATGGTGGGACAGTAGAGCTGATATCAAAAGAAGGCTATGGAACAGCTGTACTATGCTGGTTGCCACCATTTAAAGGAGAGATTTCATAATGAATTGGAAAAAATCATTACGTGCAGCAGGCTTAGTTGCCGCATTAACGTTTAGCTTAGTAGGTTGTAATACGGAGGGATCATATTCACCACAGGAAATTATTGATCATGCATTACAGGAAACGAAAGAACCACTTGCTTATTACGGTGAATACACAATGGATATGGGCGAGGCTGGTGGAAAAGCTCAAATCAAAGAGTGGACTAAAGATGGTAAACGACGTATTGAGACAACAGCAGAAAATGGTGAGCATAGCATCGCAGTCAACAATGGCTCACAGGTTATGATGTATGATGTTGTTAAAAATACTGTTCATAAAATAGATATTAGCAAAGGCGGGTTAGATGAATTCCCATCACAAAGAGATCAGTTAGAAATGCTATTTAACACAATTAAGGATACACATGATGTGAAAATTGCAGGAGAGGAGAAGATTGCTGGAAGAGATACGTATAAAATTGTAGCGAAAGCTAAAAAAGATGATACTTTAATAGGTGATATAGAAGTATGGGTTGATAAAAAAACATGGGTAATATTAAAAACAATAACGAATAGTGCCGGAAATAAAATGACAACAGAGTATACGAAACTTGATGACAGTGCAAAAATTGATGATGCACAATTTACAATTGATATTCCAAAGGATGCAAAAGTGGAAGATATAAGTGTACCTGAATCTGAGTCAGTAACACTGGATACAGTGAAAGAACAGCTTGGTGAATTTTTAATGGTGCCAGAAGAAAATGGACTAACTTTGGAAGGTATTTCATTAGATAAAGGGATAGAAGATCGTTCAGAGTATACCTTTAATTATTCAAAGAATGATCAGCAAGATATTTCAGTAGCAGTTTTTAAAGCAAATAGTAATGCTACTAAGGTGGAGCCTATTTTTGGTGAAAAAGAAATGGACATCCGAGGTCAAAAAGGTACTGTAATGGATGAGAAAAAATTCCGTAGTATTAGCTGGCAGGAAAACGGCTATCAATACACCATTTTTATTGGAGATTCTGAGTTAACAATTGAAGACCTTGCCGCATACGCAAAACAAATGACCATCGTAAAGTGAGGTGAATTGTATGAAGAGAAATGAATTTATAAAATGTCTCGCATTGTTTTTATTTAGTACAGTTTTTTTATATGGTGTAGGCGAAACATATGACGTTTCATGGCTGCAATTTCATTTCTTAGGACAATACAATGAGGAGGGGTTTTATTTTAGCTTTACTTCTTTAATCCCTATATTTGGAGGCATATTAATTGTTGCATTATATGAGACGATGATTAAGCGACTTATTTAATGTGAGGAATAAGAAAAGCGCGAGAAATCAACGTTTCTAAAATTGATTTCTCGCGCTTTTTAAGGTTTCGACCAGTTATGTCCCATTCACTTTCTTTTTTATCTTGATTCAACTTCAAATTTAAATGCTATAATATGTAAAAACTTTTAGGGAGAGTTGTGAATGGAATGTGAGATTGTAGAAACTGATTATTTTACTTTGCATGCTTTATGTGATGGAATATTTGCTGCGATTGCTAAGCCAGGTCAAGGTGCATGGAGTAATGCGGGAATAATTGATTTAGGTGAAGAGCTTCTTGTCTTTGACTCACTCAGTACTCCTTCTGCGGGGAGAGAATTAAGACGCCAAGCTGAAAGTTTAACGGGTAAGAAAGTAAAGTATTTGATTAACAGTCACTATCACGGAGATCACGTTTTTGGAAATCAAGAATTTTCAGATACAACGATTATTTCTACATATTTAACTGAGAAATTGTGTAATGAAAAAAATAAGGTTGAAGATTATGAGAAGGAAAAGAAGGACATGGATCATTACCTGCTTCAGCTTAAAAATCAAATCGATTCAACAGAAGATAACATTTTAAAAGCAAGCTTAATTAACCAATATCAAGAAATGTCGAAGGTGTTGGATGATTTATCCCAATTACAAATCGTTTTACCATGCCTGTTGTTTGAAGAAAAATTGACTATTTCTGGTGCAAATAGAACAGTGGAATTATATTGTTTTGGCGGAGGACATTCACCTAGTGATACATTTATGTACCTACCTAAAGAAAAAATAGCTTTTATGGGTGATTTGGCGACAGAGGATTTACATGTACCGATCTATAATCCTGAGGAATTTTTGACAATATTAAAGCGAATTAAACAAATCGATATAAATATAATTGTACCTGGTCATGGTCGCGTTGCTACTATGACTTTATGTGATACATTAATTGATTATTTATCTTTCATGATTCAACGTGCAAAAGAGGCTCTTCAAAACAAAATGTCACTTGAAGATTTTATTTGTGAGTTTGATGTACCGAAGGAGTATAAGGAATGGAAGGGAGTAAACGGTATTAAAGCTAACCTTACAACGATATACACATACCTTCATAAAAGCTAACAATCCACTTTTGAAAACGTGGATTTTTTAGCGTTGATGAAATACGGACAATAAAATCTGATTAATGATAATTAATATTGCAAATACATAAGCTAATTGAGTTCGTCCTGTAGCATACAGAGCTATGACTGCTAAAGAAAATATCCCTAATTCAAGCATAATGTGTAAAATACCATCTGCGGGTATCGCTGCTTTGGGTGAACCAAAAGTACCCCAAATAATTGCTACTAAAACAGGGGCTCCAATTCCAAGTAAAAGCTTGAAGAAAATGCCTTTCCCAGTTTGTAGTCCCCAATACCCGAGAGCCATTAACACACAAATCTCTAAGAGAAAGCGAAGAGCTAAATTCAATACCATATTAAACCTCCGAAAAATTGGCTTTTGAAAGGATGAACATAAACGCCGATAAAGTGAATAGAACTGCTGATAAGAATGCTCATCGCTGATAAAACGCCGACCATCGCTGATAAAAGAGTCAAAATCGCTGATAAAACGCCGACCATCGCTGATAAACAGTCAGAATCGCTGATAAACCATCGAACATCGCTGATAAAACCCCGCCCATCGCTGATAAAAGAGTCAAAATCGCTGATAAAAAGCCAACCCCGCCGATACGACCTTAAGCTATTTGCTGTAAATGAGTTTTCTTGAAGGCTTCATCATATTTTAATCCATAGCCTAGTGCACGATCTAAAAATATATGGGCTAGCCAAATAATAGAAGCCATTAGAAGCGGTGTCGATACAGTAACAAAGCCTATAATCAAGAGAATTACTGGGACAACTAAACTATGGCCAATATTGTAGAATAATGCGCCGACTTTCGTGTTGACAATATAGCCTAGCATGCTTATATCAGGTAGTAATAAAAACAATACAAAATAAAGGAACGAAAATTCGAAATGCCAGTAGAAAAATACACTTCCTAAAAATGCTATTAAATATTCCAATGAGATAATTTTACGTAGTTTCATGATGACCACGACCTTCCTGTAATTTGTTATACATATCCTCGATAAGTGAGCCAATGACCATTTTATTTTCCGCATATTTTCCTTCAGCCATTAATGTTTGAGTGATCTGTAAGGATTGGAGTGCCTGCTGATAAAAAAGTAACTGCTGTTCAATGTGAGTGATCTTTGCAGAGAATAGCTGAACCGTTTCTTGATTGCATGAATCTGAAACAGGCTTTTGTTCTAGTGTAAGTAGTTGTTTGATTTCTTGTAATGTGAAGCCGAGCTGTCTTAATACTAAAATAAATTTAATAGTATGTTCACAAGTGACATCGTACACTCGATAGCCATTGTCCTGTTTATTTGGATGTAGTAATCCTTCTTTTTCATAGTAACGCACTGTATCAGTAGATAAATTATATTTAGCTGCAAACTGTTTGATATGCATGTGAGCACCTCCTGAATTTATCCTAACATTGGAGTATGCTCCAAGGTCAATATGATTTATTAAAATTTTTCGGAAATATGTGAAACGGTCATTTATTGGCAGTCGTTTATAGTGTAAGAGGGGGAGGTGGAAGGCATACTTGAGAAAATTATGGATGAACATGCAGAGCATTTATTGCGTCTTGCCTATTTTTACGTGAAAAATAGGCACGCGGCAGAGGATATCGTGCAGGAGGTTTTTATAAAATTTTCTCAGCATGATTATGAGGAACGTGGACAGCTACGTGCTTATTTATCGACATTAACGATTAATAAAAGCAAGGATTATTTAAAAAGCTGGCATTATAAAAAATTAATTTTACAAGAGAAAATATTTCCGGTGAAGGCTAACAAACAGCGCGAAGCACTGATTGAAGCGGAGGAAAGATCACATATTGGGGCAGCTATCTTAAAACTGCCATTATTATATAGAGAGCCAATAATTCTTTACTACTATGAAGAAATGAAAATTGCCGACATAGCACAGGTTCTAGGTATTGCAGAAAACACTGTTAAAACAAGGCTTCGAAGGGCAAGAGAAGCCCTAAAGCCTCATCTAAAGCAGGAGGAATGGGAGGTGCTTGGACATGAATGAATGGCAAAAAGAATTGGTGAAAGTTGCAGGAGATATGGTAGCGAGTAAAGAACGTGTTAAAAAACGTGTCTTTCAGCAGCATGATATTAAACCGAAAAAACCCATTCGTTTCGCGTTATTAACGACGATTGTGACGTTATGCTTCTTTGGATTTATCATAGTGCAACTATTGAATAAAGAAACGAAGCAATCGGCAAACTTGTTTAACGATACACAGCTTGCTCATTTTGAAAATACTATGCGCATTTATTGGGGCGAACAAGACGAGGAGTTTTATACAGAAGAGGCTTATGAAAAATACAAGAAGCTAATGGCCACTTATTATTATGCACAGTCACTAGGTCTTCAATATTCTGAGGCAGAGTTAGAGGCTACGAGGAAGGAGCACTATGACAATCTTACGATGCTAAAACAATTACCTGAATACGCTGATCTTTTTAAAGAGAAGGGAATCAAAAAATATTTTAAGACGTATATTGAGCCACTGTTACCGATGTATACAGCTAAAAAAAAGCTTGGTACCTTTTATTTAGATAAATATCCAACTTTTCCGAATGGTTTGGTACAACAAATTGCCGCCGAAGATGCACTCCGTTATTTTAATAAGCATTTTGCAGAACAGGCAAAAGCGTTTCAGGAGCAACAAGGAATTAAGAATAGTTCAAGTAGTTCACATGGAATTATGTATATAGGTACAGTCATAAAAGTAGAATCCAATGCCTTTCTATTTGTTGAAGGAGCTATTCCAGAAGACTTAGAAATACTTACTCAAGCACAAATTATGAAAAAATATCAAAATGCTACTTGGTATCCGGTAGTAGATGATTTTCCCGTTAAGAAAGGCGATTATGTCCGTTTAGATTCAAAAAGCAATGAATCAATTGAAGAAGGTGGAAAAGTCACACACTACGGCTCATTAAACAATGTGGAGATTTTTGATCCAACAGTTACTACTAAGCTCAACATCCAAAATGAACAGGAAGTCATTCAATTCTTTCATCAAACGGAGTGGCAGCCCCCAGAAGATATGAAAGACCCTCCAGATTATACATTTATGCTAGAGGGAGTACGTGTAGATGTCTGGAATAGTTACGGTCAATCACTATATGTGCATAAGCTGGAATACGGTGCTGTACATTTTAGCCAAAAAAAATCACAAGAGTTAAAGGCGATATTAGGTATTGAAGAATCTTAACAAGTCTCTATTAGAAGAGGCTTGTTTTTGTTAGCAAACTATAGTAATTGTACAGATTGAATAAAATTATTAGGATAAATTAATCATTAAATGTTATTATTAGGTAAAATTTGCTCAGTAATTTGAAAAAAATGAGCCTGAAGAATTGTAATATATTACACATGAAGATAGTATTAAAGAAGTGAGGGGTAATATAAGGAGGGGCGGTATGAACACACAAGAATTTGAAGAATTATGGATTACGCTAAATGAATTATATAACGCAAATCGCTTTTTAGAATATATAGAATTAAGTAGTACTGCAATAGAAAGTGCCATTGCGCTTGGTATGTATAAAAAAGCAATCCTTTTATTACGTTATCGCTGTGCAAGCTATTTTCAAACAGGTGATTTACAAGTTTCCATTAGTGTGCTTGAGCAATATCGTGAATTAACCTTTCAATATGGTGATGATATCGATTTAATCCATCATTATATTTTAGCGTCCATTTACTGGGGGACATTTGGTCATTTAAAGAAATCAGAAGAATTTATGATCAAGGGACTAAATATTGCTGAGCGTATTCAGCATATAGAAAGCATGGGGAAAATTTATAATAATTTAAGTGATTTAGAAATTTCATTGGGAAGTTATCATAAGGCAAAAGAGTTTGCTTTAAAGAGCCTATACTACGCTAATGCTTTTGAGAGGAAGTATGACAATCCTTATACAGGAATTATTCATCCCAAAACAAACTTAGCTATTGCACAAATTTGGTTAGGGGAATTTGATGAAGCAAATGAAATATTGCAAGAGCTGCTGAAGACGGTTCAGAAACCACCATATTCCAAGGTGCAATTGGAGGTTATGAATGCATATGCTTTGTTTTGTGAAAAACAAGGACGCATTGGCGAGGCAATAGATTGGTATCAAAAGTCGAAGCACTATGCTTTACAAAATAATGATTTATCTTTGCTTCAAACCATCTACAATTCTTTAGTGAAACTAATAGAAGAGCAAGGTAACAAAATTGTCTTATGTTCGATACAAAAGGAATATATAAATATTTTACTGGAAATCCAGAGGGAAAATTATACGCATGTGTTATTTGAGATGGAATACAATGACCAGAAGAAGCAATTAGAAAAAACTTCTTATATTGATCCTTTAACGAATATTTATAATCGTCGTTATTTTGATGAGAAGGCAGAGAAAATGGTAGGAAAAGCTTTAACAGAAAATCAGCAATTAGCGCTATTGATGATTGATTTAGACCATTTTAAAACAATTAATGATACAAATGGTCATTTATTTGGGGATGATGCATTGACGATTACTGCAACTACATTAAAGGAATTTTTTCATCGGTTTGAATCGATTGTCGCCCGCTTTGGAGGAGATGAGTTTATTGTCCTTATCCAATTAAAGGAGGGCGAAGCTGTTCAAACGATGGCGGAAAATCTCTATCAAACATTAACTCCTCTGTTCTTAACAATGAATGATGAGGTCGTTCATTTGGAATTCAGCATTGGCGTAAGTACAAATAAAATAGGGCACATTACAGAAGTTGAGGAACTAATTCAAAATGCGGATCAAGCACTCTATACGTCAAAGCGTAATGGACGAAACCAAATAACAATCTATAACCATTATAGTGAAGTGGGAAATAGTAGATAATAGAAAAGGGGCATGCCTAATGTGGTGCTGAACCCCAAAAGTTAGACTTAATTTGGAGAGAAGAAAACTCTCCATTTTTTTCTGTGAAAAAAACTTTTCATTATTGGATTGGGAGTTCGGAAACTCATGAAATTTTTATTTAATTATTTCGATGACTGCATCAAAATATTGCTCCATAAAACTAACTTGCTCCCAAATTTCCTCAACTGAAAATTCTTCATTTGGTAAACCAACTACCCATTTATCCTCGATATCATCATTTCTATGAATAATGGCGACTAAATTTCCAGTAAATGATTCGAGTGGTTCTTGCTTTCTTTTTGAGATGATATATGCATCTTGTTCTTCAGCATCACCACCTATCAGACCAGGGATATAACCATAATTAATTGGGTAAACATTGTTATAATTATCAACGTATCCAATCGGCCTATCTATCGTTACAATTAATTCCATAGACTTCATGTTAAGCAATCATCCTCTCGCGATATTTTAAAGGATTAACACTATTGAGCTTTGATTTTTATCTTTCCTGATTATAGCACTCAAGATAATATCATCAAAAGAGTTTTAACATTGTCTAAAATTAATTAATAAAATTTTAGGTATGTTGATTACGAAAATATATATTGACCCATCTTTAATTGATTACAGGCGTGTTGATTAGGAAAAATAGGTTTATTATTGAGTGGTGAAAAAGATTTTTTCGTTACCACTTTGCTAAAATATCTCCATTTTAACTGATTGTAGCTACGGTCTACTCGACTCCCGCGGGAAAGTGAGTAGACCGTAGCGGAAATCAGCCTCTTCGAATGTATAAAAATGGTTAATCGATACACTTGATGAAATTTATGCAAACGATAATAATATCGTTAAAATGAATAAAAGATTATTGTGAAACGATAAATACTGTGTTAAGTTCTAATTGACAATAAATAGATGAGGTGCTTTTTATGAAACGAGAAACACTCTTTTTAAAGATTGCTGTTTTTCTTATAGGAATTCCGGTTCTTGCTTTGTGTATATTTTGGTTGCCTTGGTTCTCTAATAAAGCAGCAGAGCATTATCCAAAGTTAGCTTATTTACAATATCCCACTTTAATTGGTGTATATGTAACAGCGATAGTGTTTTTCGTAGCCTTATATATGGCTTTAAGACTTTTAAGCTATATTGACAAGAATGAAGCTTTTTCGGATTTGTCTGTTAGAGCTTTAAAAAATATAAAATATTGTGCAATCATTATCAGTAGCATGTATGTGATAGGCATGCCTCTATTTTATCTCATGGCGGATATAGACGACGCACCGGGTATTATTGTAATCGGAATGGTCATTATTTTTGCTTCGTTTGTAATTGCAGTCTTTGCTGCAGTTCTTCAAAAGCTCTTGAAAAATGCCATAGATATAAAATCAGAAAATGATTTAACGGTCTGAGGTGAATAATATGGCAATGATAATTAATATTGATGTGATGCTAGCTAAAAGGAAAATGAGCGTAACAGAGCTTTCGGAGAAGGTTGGAATTACGATGGCTAATCTTTCTATTTTGAAGAATGGAAAAGCAAAAGCGATTCGTTTTTCAACTTTAGAGGCAATTTGCGAGGCATTAGAATGTCAGCCTGGAGATATTTTGGAATACAAAAGAAACGAAGATACTCAAGGATTATAAAATTGGATTGAAAAACCTAGTTAAGAATCTGCTTTATTTCAGCGAATCGTCGTTGGAATTTTGCAGATTCTTTTCTTTAAAAAATTTTTAAAAAAAATGAATCGGAAATGAAGTGACGTCCGTCTGTAGTTTAGAAAGAAGGTGAGGACAACAATGAATATCGAAAAAATTATTGCTGAGCACGGTGACTATTTACTAAAGGTTGCTTATTTATATGTGAAAAATGAAGCAACAGCTGAGGACATTGTGCAGGATGTGTTTATCGCCTTTTATCAAAAGCAGGAACAATTTCGGCAAGAATCATCATTACGTACATATTTAGTAAAAATGACGGTCAATCGAAGCCATGATTATTTGCGAAGCTGGAAAAGCAAACGGCTGGCACTATTTGAAAAAATAACAGGACGTACGACAGCAGTTACACCTGAAAAAGAATTTCTTGCAAAGTCCACAAAACAAGAGCTTGTGGAAGCTTTGTTTACATTATCTATGGCATACAGAGAAGTCCTTATTCTCTATTATTTTGAGGATATGACAACAGTGGAAATTGCACAGCTCGTGTGTTGTCCGGAAGCAACAGTACGCACTAGATTACAACGTGCTAGAAAACAGCTTGCAGTAGCTATCGGTGACTATGATTGGGAGGTGTTACGCCATGAATCAATTTAAAGAAGATGTGCTAAAAGAACTTCAAGATGTAAAACTCTCAGAAGAGCGAAAACAAATGATTGCACAAAAAGCTCGTAGTAAAAGTGAGCGAAGAAAAAGTAATCCGTGGCAATACCGTGTAGTGCTTGCAACGTTTACGATTTTTGTGATTGGTTTTAGTTATTTATTATCGCAGAATAAAGACCAACATACAGGAAGTCATCAGGCTGCGAGCTTAAAACAAGAAGCGGATACATGGAGTATTTGGACATTTTTACAATACGATTTAGTAAAAGGTATATTGCTTTTTAGCTTTTTGGTAGGGATTTCCTTTATTATTAAACGTGTGTTAATCAAAAAGGGATATGGCCTACCGGTGTGTATTGAGTGTGGCGAAACATGGTCAGTGAAGCAATCTCGAAAAATGTACCGGAAAAATGGACAACTCGAATGTCCTTATTGTGGAAAAAAACAATATCGCACAAGAAAATCTATTAACATGGGTGGTATTTTAACATTTCCTATTCCTCTTATGGTTTTTATGCATATAGTTTTTGATAATATTTCAATCGGGACAATTTTCTTTTTAGCTGGTGCTTTTATTTATTATCGACTACTAGCACCATATGTATTTGATTTACAAGAAGATGACCCTATGAACGATCCGCTTTGGTAATTATTTTACTGCCGCACTCATTGTCATGTTCCTGGCAGTTACAGCTCTTCTTCATTTCGAATTATCCAAACGTTATCGCAGTGGACCGTACAGGAACGACGCGAATCGGCAAATACGTGCTGAAACACTCGTTCATGCTTCAAGTGTTAATCGCAACCGGATTCGGACTTGCGCAGCTTATATTTATAAGACTCTTCTTTAAATGAAAAAACGATATGAAAAGCCCCTCCTAATCACTCGGCTATCGAGCGATCAAGAGGGGTTTTGATTATTGAGATTTTTTGGACAATTTGATAACCACATCTGCGAAACGTTTAGCAGTTATTCCTCTGCCAATTAAACTTTCTGCTTGTCAATCTCCTTGTTTTCGTCTTGTGACGGTTGTTCCGATTGTGCAGGTTGCTCCGGTTGCTCTGATTGTGTCGGTTGTTCCTCCGACTGCGCTTTCTTCAATCCGATTCTTCTGCGAACAAATCCCCAAATCGCGCCGCCAGCTATCACAATCACGATACCAAACTTCTTCAATAGAGGGATGAGCACAGCAAACAAACCTGCTTTTTTAGCAACCGCCAGACCCGCGCCTCCGAGAATTAATCCAGTCAATCCGAATTCAGCTTCTTTATCGGTTTTGCTGTCAAAATCCTCATATCGTTGGCCCTGCTTTAGGTTAAACTGCGACAGGATCTTGTTGTTAAACACTATACGGTCCGCCTGCAAATTCGCCGGATCTGAGACGAGTATCGCCGAGATATAGCCTTCGCGCGTTAGAAGGCGCACATTGTAGTTAATAACACCGTTGTCCTGATAATCATGTGCCAATAATGACCACGATAAACTGTGTAAGTCGTTGTCGTAGAACGGAGCGACATCCCATTCATCAACGAATAACTGATTTTCAGGACTGAGATCTTTATTCATTTCTTCCGTGCCTTTTTTGTAGCTTTCCAGCAAGGCGTCAGCATCGATTTCCGTTTTCTCGTCATCTTTTATATGCCCGGATTCAGAATATTCGAAATAAACTGCCCAAGTCTGTTTTTCATCCTTTGGGAAAACCACACCGATTTCTGATCCGTTCGCTTCCATTCCGTTCTGCGTTAAGTACTTTTTTGTATTTTCTTCATCAAGAAAAATAAATTCGTTGCCTAACTGCAGTTCCGCTAAATTGGTTCCCACGTCGACTTTCTGTCCACCTTCTACCCAATTCAACGTCTCTTCGGCGAATGCAGGAGCCGCACACACCGTCATAATAAAAGTCATAATAGTTACTGATTTTAATAGTTTTGTAATCCAAGATTTCAAAAATAGCTTCCTCCCAAACCATGTGTTCTTACGCAGCGGACGACTTGTCCTTCTTTCCTTTAAATAAATGAATGCCTAATAGGACGGCGCCGATACATGCAAGAGCAATTTCGGCAATAGTTTCGCCTCCGCCAAAAATTTTGCCAAAAACGGTAAATACTTTGAATTGTAGACCGAAATACGGCAGTATGAATGCACCTAACCCTAAAATTAAAAACAAGATACCAACACTTTTCATAAATAACCTCCTTAATAATGGAAAAATACTTCTGTAGATTATCATATAAGCCAAAATGTGGCAACCTATATTTTTCTGGAAATTAAAACATTCTGGTACAATTTCTGCCGCTTGCTCGCTTGTGTTGGGGGCTAAATTACCCGTTTTTCATTTTTGGGATACGGGCCTTTTTCAGAACACTTCCAATCTTAATGTACTAATTGTGGTCAAAAAACTAACGTAAATTGCAGATCGTTGACGAATCGACATTCAATATGCATATGCGACTAATCATATTACACTATTTTGGGACATCACCAAAAGTTGTGGATGACATTTGTTAATTATAGGTTGATCTTCTTTCCGACCGGACGCCCCTAAGAGAGCGCCCAGTCGAACGGAAATCAATTACACGCTATGGTGATGAGCCATTATTTTTTGATAACCTTTAATTAGAATTGATTTTATATGGTTGGTGAGATTTTCTTGTTTCATCAAATAATAGGTGTGTTGATTAGGAAAAAATAGGATTATTATTGAGCTACATATAAGGGTTTTTCAGTTGTTGTTTTGCTAATGTATTCCAATTTTAACTGATTGTAGCGTAGGGCTACTTGAGTGCTCCGGTCGCTTTGCTTTCGTTGCAGAGCAAAGCTTCCAGCGGGAAAGCGAGACAGACGAGACCCTGCATGGAGCGAATGTTTTCTGTGCGAATGCGAAGCGTCAGCAACAACTGTTTTATCTGTGCGAAAGCGTAGCGACAGCAACAACTGTTTTATCTGTGCGAAAGCGTAGCGACAGCAACAACGAATGTTTTGTGTGCGAATGCGTAATGCAACGTAGCGGCATCGACATCAGCGGAGGAAGCGGCTCGACGCTCGCACGCAGCGGAAATCAACCACACGTTTTGGTGAAGATCCACATCTGATCAAATAACCCTTTATTTGTTTGAAATATAAGTTGACGATTCTATAAATACACCACTTTGGTAATGGCCTTTATGAAAAGAAATTGCTAGTTCACTATAGCAATATTTCAAAATAGATTGACAACAGTTATCATTTGCTTTATCGTTGTGTTAACTTATTTATACTTGGAGTTAACGCACAAAGGGAGGCAATTTAGTTTGAAAAAGAGTAGTACATATAATTATGTGTTGGCGGCATTTGGTGCAGCGATTATCGCAGTGTTAGCACAAGTTAGCATTCCATTACCATTTTCACCTGTACCGATTACAGGACAAACATTAGCAGTAGGCTTAATTGTAACGATTTTAGGGACAAGACTTGGTACGTTTTCAGTACTGATATATATTTTACTTGGAGCAGTAGGTCTTCCTGTATTTAGTGGTATGTCGGGAGGATTTGCAATTTTGGTTGGCCCAACCGGTGGCTATATTGTTGGCTTCCTAGTTACGGCAATCATTATGGGCTTATACTTAGATAAATTTGGCATTACGATCTTCCACGCTATTATTGCTAACCTGATTGGGATGGTTGTGACATTAGCATTTGGAACGGTTTGGTTAAAAGTTGTAGGAGACTTAAGTTGGACAGCAGCATTTATGGGCGGCGTTGCACCATTTATCGTTGTTGGTATTTTAAAAGCTGTTCTAGCAGCATGGGTTGGCGTAATTGTTCGTCGACGTTTAGAAAGTGCACATTTAATAGAAGCGATTGCATAGGAGGAGAATTGTTTTGGCAACGTTATGGACAGGTGGAACAATTTACACGATGGCGCAAGTTGGCGAAACAGTTGAAGCAGTCCTTGTAGAAGATGGAAAAATTGTGGCGACAGGCTCAGTAGATAGCTTGTCGCCACATGCTGCTTCTATTCAAGATTTACAAGGGAATGTGATGTACCCGGGCTTTGTCGATAGTCATTTACATATTATTGGCTATGGGGAAAAATTAAAGCATATTGATGTATCGAACGTCCAAAGTAAGGACGAGCTACTAGCAATTATTCGTGAACGGATGATTGAAGTTCACGCGAATGAATGGGTGATCGCAATAGGGCTTAATGAGACACAATTTGAAGATCCTATTTTCCCAACATTGTCGGAGCTTGATGCTCTGGGTGAAGCACATCTCATTATTAAACGAAGTTGTCACCATTTAATCTTAGCTAATTCTAAGGCATTAGCATTTGCAGGCATAACAAATGATACCCCTTCACCAGAGGGAGGCGTGATTGATAAGGTGGATGGACGTCTAACAGGTGTATTAAAGGATGCTGCCTTGTATTTGATTGTTAACCACATGCCACATATTACGCCTGAATATATTGAGGATGCGCTTGAGAAAGCAGTAGTATCGCTGCAATCATTCGGTTTAGTAGGTGGTCATTCTGAAGATTTAAGCTATTACGGGCCACCGATTCAACCAATAAATGCTTTTCAAAAGATTGTCGAGGTACAGCAATCATTTAAAGTTCATTTATTACAACATCATACGGTATTTGAGGAAGTTGCGAACATGCAAGAAACATCTTCTCCCTATTTAGAATTTGGTGCAATGAAGATCTTTATCGACGGTGCCTTTGGGGGACGTACTGCTGCCTTACGTGAACCGTATTGTGATGAGCTAGACAATTGCGGTATGCTTGTACATTCAACAGAGCAATTAAAGGAATATGTTCAACTTGCTCGTCAGCATGAACAAACAGTAGCGGTGCATGCCATTGGAGATTTAGCCATCGAAACGATTTTAGAAGTATTTGCAGCCTATCCACCACGTGAGGGTCAATTAGATCGTGTTATTCATTGTAGTTTAGTTGATGAAGGTATATTAGAAAAACTTGCATCACTACCAATTGCAGTGGATATGCAACCGCAGTTTGTGCAGGGAGAATATGCAGCAGAACTAGCTAGACTAGGGAAGGAACGAGCACAAGGCTTGCACCCGTTAAAATCGCTGCTTGATCGTGGGCTAGTTGTTGCAGGTGGCAGCGATGCCCCAATTGAAGTGCCAAATCCTTTGTACGGTATCTATACTGCGGTGACTAGAAGAAATTTTGGAGAGCTGCATGATGGCTACAATCCACAGGAGAAAATTTCACGCTTTGAAGCAGTAAAGCTCTATACCGTAGGAGCTGCACAAATAATAGCGCAAGACCATATTCGAGGTAAGATTGAAAAGGACTATGCAGCAGACTTCACGGTTCTAGAGGAAGATCTTTTTACAATAGATATCGAAAACATTCCACAAGTTAAAGTAACATATACGGTTGTTGATGGCCGAATCGTTTATAAATCGCTGTAAAGAATAAACTTTACAGCGGTTTTTTTTTTGTGATTCCACAAAAAGAGAGGGATAGGCTGTAATGATACCTTCCCCCGTGTTTTAGGATCTACTGTCTTTCTGCCCGTTAATGCGGGATAAATCTTTCACTTGTTGCTCTAGACTTTTAACTCGTGATGATAAATCATCTACTTTTTGCTGAAGTGTTTGCTGTGGAGGCAAGGGAGCTGTAGACTTCATTTTTTTAATCATATTAATCATCACGAAAAATATGATGAAGAAAATAACAAGAAATACGGTTGTACTAATGATATCTCCGAAGTTAAAAATTATTTGACTCATAAATATTTGGCCCCTTCAAATTGTATCGATACTATTATTTACTGAGTTCCATATTAAAAAGTTTCAAGAAAATATTTTTAAACATCATAAATACACAAATCTTATTATTTTTCCTCGCATATTATATGGGACAAACTGTATTTATAGTGCTGAAGGTAATTTGAATCAAACGGCTTAACATATCATAAAGGAAGAGCTTATAAAAAATGCAAACATGTTTAAGATAGGGTATACGATAGTTTGACTGGGGTGAGTGAATGCATAAAGCGGGACAAGTAATGCGACAAGCCATCTACAATATTTATATATATCGCATTGATTATCTACAGGTCTTTGCACTGATGAGGTTATTTCAGTTTTTATTAATGATGCCGGTGACAACTATCGTATTGAAGCTAATGCTAAAAGTAACAGGCTATACACATATTACTGAGCAAAATATTCAAAGCTTTTTTGCGCATCCTTTTGTCATCTCTATGATCATTCTTTTAATCATGATCATTTTGTTATTTATTTATTATGAAATGGGCTTTCTTTTTTTAATGGCCTTTCACCAACAAAAGGGTATTCGTTATCGATTTTTACACATATGGAAGCAGCTCAACCGTAAAGTCATTTCTTTTTTTAGTGTGCAAGTTCTTTTTTTAGTTGTCTATATTGCTCTATTACTACCATTAGCGTCATTTATGTTACCACTAACGTTAACTCAAATAATCTCTCTTCCACATTTTTTAACAGATGAAATTATGGGCAGTCTCTCTGGCAGGCTACTCTATGCTGCTGTAGTGAGTATTTTTGTAATAATAGGTATCCGTAGTATTTTGACATTGCCGATTTTTATAATCCAACCGAAGATATCTATAATTCGTTCATTAAAACAAAGCTGGCGTTTTTCAAGACGTGGCCTGATTATACTGCTTGTAGTGTTTGCCATGCTTTTAGCGGGTCATTTACTCGTAATGCTAGGAATTACGGTTATAAGCACCTTGCCGCTATATCTGTTAGAGCGTTTTATGCCAAGTGCAGCACTTATTACAGCAGGGATGACGCTTGCTTTTTTAGAAATGGTCTTCGTGGTGCTACTTAGTTTACTACAAGCAACATTTTCACAAGTAATGGTAGCTATTACTTATAATACAACTGTTTTAGGTAAGTTAAAGTTTACACCGAAGTATAAAAAAAGGCGCTATAAGCCATTGTCTTTCATTATTTTGATTGTATTCATCGTATTAAGTGTCATGAACACTATTTCGCTTGAGAAAAGCGTCTATGCACCAAATACAAAAATTATTGCTCATCGGGGCTATACGGCTGGTAATGTTGAAAATACGATCAGTGGTCTTGTAAGTGCAGCGAGTGCTGGAGCAGATTTAATCGAGGTTGATATTCAGCAAACAGCTGATGGAGAATTCGTTGTTTTCCACGATCGAACATTAAGAAGATTGACAGGTAAAAATGGGGTAATAGCCAATATGACGCTCGGAGAATTAAAGACGCTGACGATTCACGCAAATGGCTTTAACGATAAAATTTCATCTTTAGATGATTTTATTGAAGTAGCAAAGGCTCTCGACGTTGCCTTGCTGATTGAATTGAAAGTTCATGGGAAAGAAACGGAAGATGTATTGCCCAAGTTAGTAGAAAAGCTAAAAACTTATAAGGTACTCGATACGTACTATGTGCAGTCTTCAGATCTACAAATGATGGCACAACTAAAAAAATTGGCGCCCAACTTACGTGTTGGCATTGTCTATGCATTAAATATCGGACCTATCGTTGAAACTGTAGATTTTATTTCACTTGAGGAATCTTGGATAACAGATCAGCTAATCGCAGAGCTGAAGCAACAAAAAATTGATTTGTTTGTATGGACATTGAATAAAGATCATTCACTACAAGAATTTATCGAGAAAAATGTCAATGGCGTCATAACCGATGACCCAGATGTAGCCCTGGATATACGAACAAAGCAAAGTGAACAACAATACTTTTTAAAGCGTGTACTCAATCGACTGCAATTTATATTTTAATTCTTTATAGGCAGGAGGATACCCGCGCGAGAAGAAGACCCGCGGAGGCGAGGGAAATACCCGCGCGGAGGAGGAGAATACCCGCGGAAGCGAGGTGAATGTCCGCGAGGAGAGGATACCCGCGGAAGCGAGGTAAATACCCGCGCGGAAGAGGGGAATACCCGCGGAAGCGAGGTAAATACCCGCGCAGAGGAGGAGAATACCCGCAAAAACGAGGAAAATACCCGCGCGAATGAGGAGAATACCCGGGAAGCGAAGAAAATGTCCGCGCGGAGAGGATACCCGCGGAAGCGAAGTAAATACCCGCGCGGAGGAGGGGAATACCCGCGAAAGCGAGGGAAATGTCCGCGCGGAGAGGATACCCGCGGAAGCGAAGTAAATACCCGCGACAAGCGAAGCCAATCCCCCGAACCGAACAAAATACCCGTCCAAACAGCAAAAGTAAAAGCCGTGATTCTTCATCATTAAAAAGAATCACGGCTTTTTAGGGTAATTTTTAAAAAAATGTTGGCAATACTGTAACCTTTTTCTTTTATAACCGACTACTACTATGAATTTGTAAAATGAGGGAGATGCTTTTTTATGAAAATGAAGAAAGTCGTACCATTTGCTATGACAGCATTATTAATTGGGGGTGCTGTAGTAGCTCCATCCGCATCAGCAAACGAAGGAAAAGCAGGTGTGACGAACACTACTGATAATAAGGAGCAAAATCCTCAGGTTGAGCCGGTTTTTATTAAAGTAGATGGAACAGTTGACAATGTTGAAAAACGTGAAAATGCAACGTATTACACTGTTAAAGAGGGCGAAGATACAAATGTTTTTGTCGTAAATGGCGATACACTTGTTTTCGATAATACTGGTAAAGAAGTAAAACTACAAAAAGGTGATAAAGTAACAGCATACACATATGCAAATAAGCCAATGCTTACGATTTATCCACCACAATATAACCCTGAAGTAATCATTGCTGAAACAAAAGAAATGGGAACTGTTGAAGTAGACTTTTTCAATAAAGAATTAGTGAATACTGACAACACGTTAAAACTAAACGTTGGTAAAGAAACGGAATTATTTAGCTTATCCGGTAAAGAAGTAAAGGCTGAGGATTTAGCAGAACAGCATTTACTAGTGTTTTATACGATTACAACAATGAGCATTCCAGCACAAACACCACCTTCAAAAGTAGTCGTTTTAGATACGATTGCAGAAGAGGCGGGTGAGGTTGATCCAGCTGAATCTAAAGTACAAGAAATCATTAACAGTGATTTTTATGAAGTTGAAGGTACAAAAATGGTCCCACTACGTTTAATTGCCGAAGAGTTGGGCTATAAAGTAGAATCAACAGGAAAAGGCGCGATTATCTCTAAAGGCGCAGTATCTTACACAATTACACGTGATCAAAAAGAATACGGCTATAATAAAGCAATTCGTCACTTTAAAGTAGCACCAGCTCTATTAGAACCAACAAAAACATATGTACCAGTTGAATTTGTTGAAGAATTAATGAAATAAAAACATTTTTACCCCTTCATGGCACGATGCTGTGAAGGGGATTTTTCGTTTAGATTTATTAAGACTTATAGGCAGCTATGAAATACAGCCCAATATTTTGATTTCATTGTTGCAGTATCGACTTTAGAACACTAAAATCAGAAAAAGCTTTTGATGAGGTAGTCGACAAATAGCAGAAGGAACTATTAAGAAACGGTTTTGTTGAATAAGATTTTGTAAATGCGAAGGAGAGGAATAATTTATGTTATTTTTGCTTTTGATTGTCGTACCGTTATTAGGAGTTTTATGGTTTTTAAATTTTACTACTTTTTTGAAGAACTTAAAGAATGGAAAGAGCATTCATAACCAAAATGTTTTAGGAGCAGTCTTAACTTTTATTTTTATCTTTGCTCTAATGTACTGCTATGCTGGAACCCACTAAATAAAAAAGATTGTGAACCATTGCACTTAAACTAACAGTGCTGGTCAGTTCAATATTGATTTGTATTGTTAGAAAAAGATTAACCATTTAGATCAAACCTCACTCTGGTTTGTTATAATTAACAAAAAAGGGTGGTATTACATGAAATTAACCATTTTAGTAGATAATAATACTTTAATTGATCGCTATTTTTTAGGGGAACCTGGGCTTTCTTTTTTTATTGAAGAAGATAATAAACGTATCCTTTTTGATACTGGATATTCTGATGTCTTTATAAAGAATGCAGATAAAATGAGAATTGATTTAAGAAATCTCGATTATGTTGTTTTGTCGCATGGGCATGTGGATCATACTTGGGGACTGACGCATTTAATTAGACTACATATGGAAGCAAAAAATGAAGAAATACTACACAATACGCCTAAGATTATTGGGCATCCATTGGTTTTTAACACTAAACTATTTGATCCTGTAGGAGAGATAGGGAGTATCTTATCTCTTGAAAAGATAAGTAGACATTTTCCAGTCCGATTAGCTAAAGAACCATTATGGCTAACAGATCGACTAGTATTTCTAGGGGAAATTAAAAGAATATTTGATTTTGAAGGAAAAGATTTTATAGGGCAAGTTGTGACAGATCAAGGGAGTGTCAACGACTTCGTTTTGGATGACACTGCAATCGTTTATAAATCTTCAGAAGGGTTAGTTATTATCGTTGGATGTGCACATTCTGGGATATGTAACATTATTGAATATGCAAAAGAGGTATGTCAGGAAGAGAGAGTAGTTGATATTATTGGAGGATTTCACCTATTAAATCCTTCGAAAGAGCAGTTAGATAACACAGTTCGTTATATAAATGATCTTAAACCTACTAAGCTTCATGCGTGTCATTGTACAGATTTACACTCTAAAATAGCTCTTTCGAAAGTTGCTTATTTAGGAGAAGTTGGAGTAGGATTACAACTTTCATATCTATAGTTTTAACATGTTAGCAATAAAAGCGTTACCATTATTCCACTAATGAAGGCATGAGATTAAGATGCGGCTGCCGAAGTCAACTTTTTTTATTAATAAGAGCTATGTTCTTAGGAGGAGAAAAATGAAAAAATTAATTATAATCAGTATAGTTTTACTTACACTTTTAACAGCCTGTAATTCATCTTCAAAAGTTGTTGATGACTATGATACAAGCCAATTAAGTGCTGATTTTGGTGACAATGAAGCTTATGCAATAGGAGCTAATGCTAAGGGAAAGCCCATTTTTAAAAATCATAAGAAAGCATTACAACAAGCTCAAGTTGATTATGAAAAAGGATTTGCTGCCACTGCCAAAGAATATGATTTAAAGCCTATTAGCCAAAAAAATTATAAAGATTATAAGACCTTAGCTTGGCAACTTGAAACTAAAGATGAAACTGTTGTTCAACAAGGTGTAATGATATCGAAATTCTTGGATATTTATGAAAATAGTTTTGAATAATTAATTTTACTAATTGAGCTAGTTGAATAAGGCTCATTTTACTTATCGAACTTTTCAGAAAAATCTCATAATTAGTTAGAAAGAGTTACTCCATTTTGATCATTCTTTTTCCAAAATGGAGTTTTTGCATTTGCAGATAAATATTACATTCTTTAATCATTTAAGGGGGCATCACAAAATGATAGCTAGATGGACATGTGGTGTTACCCCATAGACTACTATTTTAGTAAGTGGCGGAAAATGTCGAAAAATTGTAAAATTCTGATTGCTTTATTACTTATTTGATGCTAAATTCATAGTTATAAGAAAGAATGAAATAGATTCGTTTCATCCCTCCATCCTGCCTTACATAATTAAGATCTCTTAGCTAGTATTTATCATGATTTAGGATGAGGGTGTCTTTCTTCGATTTATCAAATTATAGAAAGGTGTGTGGTGTTAAGTGAAACAAAATAGTAAAAAAAGAAATAAGGAGATAGCAATCAAAACCTTTATAGCTGTGAATATACTTGCTTTTCCATTTATAGGTGGAACGACGGGGATAACAAAAGTCTCAGCTGAAACCCAAGAACAAACTGTAGAGAAACAAGTATCCACTGAGCGTATTTTTCATGTGATTGGTAAGGGAAATGTAAATCAAATCCAAGATAGGGATAGACGCCAATTTAGATTTAGTCCATATGAACCAACAGGATTCTATGCAAGCCCGAATGAAAAAATAACAATTCAAGTGGACGGGACACAAAATATTCAAGCTTATATAGGAACAGTCTCCTACGATGGCGCATGGAATATGGATTCGTTAGTAAAGTCGTTTACTTTAAAATCAGGGGAAAATACAATTGAATCACCAAACGGTGGAATGATTTATTTTTACAATCCACAACAAGGTGGCACAGTACAAACTGAAATAAAAACTGGGGGAACACCTACGCCTTTTTTTGAATTAGGTAAAAATACGAAACAAGATTTGGTAGACATGCTAGATAAATATCCCGATGCCCACGCAGTGGAACTAAAAGGAGAACGCTCGCTAATAACGGCAAGTCCTGAAAAGGTTAAAAAATACTTATTAGGTTCTAATACAGATCCTGTAGAACTCTTAAAAAAAATAGACGAAGCGATTAGAATTGAAGATCGAGTTTCTGGTTTATCTGAAGAACAAGCAGACAAGCATTACATTCATTTTGTAGAGGATACTCATTCTGATTATTATATGTATGCGTTTTCTGGTAGAACTGCTTATGTAGGAGAATCGATTCAATATGTATTAGATATAAATAAGTTTACAAAAGATGGATGGGGACCTTGGCATGAAATGGGTCATCAGCGACAACAAAACCCTTGGAAGTGGGATGGGTTAGGAGAAGTTACTACAAATATTTATAGTATGTCTGTGCAACGGGCTTTTGGAAATACATCAAGATTAGAGAATGGAACATATGCAAAAGCATTTACATATTTAAACAAGCCTCAATCAGAAAAAGATTTTAATAAAATTGATGATGTTTTTGTGAAGTTAGTTATGTTTTGGCAATTAGACTTAACTTTTGGCGAAGAATTTTATCCAAAATTACATCAATTATACCGTGCAATACCTAAAGAAGAACTTCCGAAAACGAGTGACGAGAAAATACAAGCATTTATTTATAATACATCCAAAGTGGCAAAGCAAAATTTACTTCCATTTTTTGACCAGTGGGGACTTTTAGCATCACCGGAAACAAGACAAAAAATAGAAGCTTTACAATACCCAACATTAACTGCTCCTATTTGGGAGGAAACTGATACTAGGCATGTTCCACTAGGTACATTATCTAAAATAAACATGAAAGCAATTGCAAACAGCGAAGAATCAGGGCATGATCATGCTAGTAATGCGATTGATGGGAATCCATATACAATTTGGCATAACAAATGGAGTACCCCATACCAATATCCGTACAATTTAACACTTGATCTTGGTGATACTCGTACCATTACACAACTAGCATATCTTCCAAGGCAAGATAGCAATGTAAATGGTCGTATTCTAAGCTACAATATTTACACAAGTACGGATGGTGTGAACTATCAAAAAGTGACTTCTGGAACGTGGGAAAATAATAAGAAACAAAAATTTGCAACATTTGATCCTATAACTGCTAAATATGTGAAATTAGAGGTCGTAAACGGGATGAATGGGCATGCTTCAGCAGCAGAAGTAGATATTTTAGGATATTAATCTATCTGTAAAACGACAATGACGTTATCCTTTCTATAAATAGAATAGGATAACGTTTTTTATGATTTTTCGATTCAAGTTGAACAACAATTATTTGCTGGAGAATTACTCTTTAAGAGAGAACTAGATTGTGTAAACGAAAGCGTAAATTTTTCAGAGCATATTTTAGCGTGGTGTCACCGTATCATATCGTGAAAATTGTACGTTTAAATGACTTTTAATCTATTCTAGAATATCGGCTTGTATAATAATGCCTTATCTACTATTTCTTCAGCTGTTAATGCTTCGTCACTCCAAAAAATGTAGTCGCTAATATTGGGATCGGCAACCGAACTGGTAACCATGTCTAACCAGATATCAATTTCCCATTCTTCTCCTGCGCACTCCATAACTTGTTCAACAAGGTGAATCAACTCCTCTCTATGTAGCTCTCCAAATTTGATAACCTTATGATGAAAAGCCCTTTTGAGTATATATTCTGCGTTTTGGTCAGTGCGAAATAATTGCTCAACATCCGGATAAGAAACGTTATCTTGAAATTGCCTCATTTGATTATCATATGGCGTATCACCAAAATAGAGGCCTTGTATTTCCTTTACTAGCTTAAAAAGTTGCTCATAGTTTAATCTTTCACTCATATGGCTTATTCCCCCTACCTGTGATCGACTCAAAAACCTTAATCAATTCTTGAAACGGATCAAATTAATTAATATGTTCCTATGATCTCGTCTACTTTATCTTTAAATCGGTCTGGCGTATCTTGGCTAATCGATTGAAGTAATTGAATAAGAGGTTGTCTCTGACTTGCTTCAAATGTATGGAGATACTCTTTGTACCATATACGAGATTGATCATGATTTAGAATTCTACAGTGCATCGTATCTGCCCATTCTGCCGCATTTTCCATCATTCGCGGAGTAGCTAACATGACTTGCTTTATTGCATCCTTCCACTCAAATGCTTCAATACAATGAATCAAACCATACATAACCTCAGGGCATTCCGTTTCATCATCAAAAACGAGACAAAGATCATAAACCAACGCAGGATTAGACAGGTCAACTTGAGCCAGTGTAGCCTCGAATGTTTCGAATTCCTCTATGGAGTATAAAAGCCTATTCTTATATAATATTTCTGCAATTTTGTGCAATTGTCATCATCCTTTCTTGCATTTAGAACAGTATCATGGTTAATTTTGAATCTACATTCCATATTCCAGAATTAAAAAATTGATCTAAAACTTTTAACTGATTGTAGCTCGTATGATTTTATCTATTTACCAAATTGTACCGCATATTATTTTCTTACGCAAAAAGTACTAATGTTTTGCAGCAGTCCTCTATTTTTAGGTGAATGGCAAACACACCTTAAAGATGTCCCATTGTTGAAAAAGAGCAATACAACCTGCTATAGTTCAGCTTTTAAAAGAGAAGTCGGTGAAAACAAGATTAGAGTTGAAAAGATAATTTCATAGTCGTGTGTACCGAAAAGGTGCGCTTTTTTTATTTCGGACCTACCTTACAGTAGATTGGCTTTTAACTCTATTATAAGGGGAAATAATAGACTCCTTTTTACGTTACAGGCAAGTAGCGACTAAAAATCGAAAAATAGTTTTGTATCAAAAAATATCCGAAATATTATAAAAATACAGAAAAAAGGATTGACCAATGACATTTTTAATATTAAGATGTAACCAAAGATAACCAAAACATAACCAATACATAATAATTTTGGTTGGAGAATTAACAAATACTTGAAGGTTATCGATCCATGCATTGATTTCAAAGGAGTAATTCCAAAAATAAAGGGGGCAATAGAAATGGTTCACGTAACAGTAAAGGTTGAGAAACTCAAAAACTATATAAATGGTGAGTGGATAGAAAGCAAAACTAAACAATATGAAGATGTATATAACCCTGCTACTAAAGAAATAATTGCTCAAGTTCCAATTTCTACAAAAGAAGATGTTGATTATGCGATAGAAGTAGCAAGTAAGGCATTTAAAGAGTGGAAAAATACCCCTGTACAAAAACGTGCCAGAATCTTATTTAACTTCCAACAGTTATTACAAAAAAATACAGATGAATTAGCCCGAATTATTACCATTGAAAACGGTAAAAACCTTACAGAAGCATTAGGTGAAGTTGGACGAGGAATTGAAAATGTTGAGTTTGCGGCAGGAGCTCCTACTCTCATGATGGGTGATTCATTGACAACAATCGCAAAAGATGTAGAAATAACAAACTATCGGTATCCAATTGGGGTTGTTGGAGGAATCACACCATTCAACTTCCCGATGATGGTACCTTGCTGGATGTTCCCAATGGCGATTGCAGTAGGGAATACATTTGTACTAAAGCCATCAGAAAGAACGCCATTTTTAGCGCAAAAATTAGCAGAACTATTAGAAGAAGCTGGCTTACCTAAAGGTGTGTTCAATGTAGTCCATGGAGCACACGATGTAGTAAACGGACTTCTCGATCATCCAAAAGTTAAAGCCATTTCATTTGTTGGTTCACAACCAGTTGGTGAATATGTTTACAAACGCGGAAGTGAGAACCTTAAACGTGTCCAAGCCTTAACAGGTGCAAAAAATCACTCCATCGTATTAAATGATGCTGATTTAGAACATGCTGCAACAAATGTTATTGCTTCTGCATTTGGTTCTGCTGGTGAACGCTGCATGGCTTGCTCTGTTGTAACTGTAGAAGAAAGTGTTGCAGATACATTCCTCGATAAATTAATCGAAGAAGCAAAAAATATAAAAATTGGAAATGGTCTAGATGAAGGCGTGTTCCTAGGTCCTGTCATCAGAGAACAAAACCATCAGCGTACATTGGGGTACATCCAAAAAGGCATTGAAGAAGGTGCAAAATTAGTTTGTGATGGCCGCGAAAATGCACTAGAAGAAGGATATTTTGTTGGCCCGACTATTTTTGACGGTGTCACAACAGATATGAGTATTTGGAAAGATGAAATCTTCGCTCCTGTTTTATCAATCGTTCGAGTTAAAAACTTAAAAGAAGCAGTTGAAACAGCAAATGAATCAGAGTTTGCAAATGGTGCATGTATTTATACATCAAATGCTTCATCGATTCGGTACTTCCGTGAAAATATCGATGCAGGTATGTTAGGTGTTAACTTAGGTGTTCCAGCACCAATGGCATTCTTCCCATTCTCTGGTTGGAAATCATCGTTCTACGGAACATTACCTGCCAACGGTAAAGATGGTGTTGAGTTCTATACTCGAAAGAAAGTAGTGACTGCTAACTACAAAGCTCCATCATTTGAATAAGATCTCTACATTTAGCTATTATTCTGGCTAATGTAAGTTAGGATAATAGCTATTAATAAATGACCTACATAGGAGTTGAAACAAGCGTGAGTAAATTACTTCTAAAACCAAATTTTGTAGAAACGTCATCAGGAGTTAAGATTGTCCATGATGTAAATAGCCAAAATTCGCCATTGAAATATGTAGCAATGAAGGTGGTGGATTTAGCTCCTCAAGCTAGCTATAGAGAAGACTTAGGAAAAGTAGAATGTTGTATTGTTGCCTTAACTGGGAAAATAAATGTAACAGACTATATAGAAGTATTTGAAAATATCGGCACTAGAGAAAGCGTTTTCGAAAAGAAATCAACTGACAGTGTCTATATTTCAAATGATCGTTCGTTTGCAATTGAAGCGGTATCAGAAGCACGCGTTATTCTTTGCTATTCGCCATCTGAGAAGCAACTACCTACGAAGCTGATAAAAGCGGAAGATAACAGCATTGAAGATAGAGGAAAGTTTAATAATAAACGGTTAGTACATAATATTTTACCGGATTCGGATCCTTCTGCTAATAGCTTACTAGTAGTAGAGGTGTTTACCGAAAGCGGAAACTGGTCTAGCTATCCTCCTCATAAACATGATCAAGACAATTTACCACATGAATCGTTTTTGGAAGAAACTTACTACCATGAAATGAATCCAAGACAAGGCTTTGTTTTCCAAAGAGTGTATACAGAGGATCGTTCAATCGATGAAACGATGGCAGTAGAAAATGGAGATGTTGTAATAGTCCCAGCAGGGTATCATCCTGTATCGGTTCCAGATGGATATGAATCTTATTATTTAAACATAATGGCAGGGCCGAAAAGAATTTGGAAATTTCACAACGAATCTGCTCATGAGTGGATCCTTGATCGAAAATAATGGAGAGGAGTTGTTAAATAATATGAAAATCGAACTTCATTCAGAAAGAGAATTTGACATCATTGCGATTGGTCGTGCATGTATCGATTTAAACGCAGTGGAATATAACCGTCCAATGGAAGAAACGATGACATTTAAAAAATATGTTGGTGGCTCGCCAGCGAATATCGTCATCGGCATGTCTAAATTAGGCTTAAAAGCAGGTTTTATCGGTAAATTAGCAGATGACCAACATGGCCGTTTTATTGAGCAATATATGAGAGGTGTTGGGGTAGATACAACTCAGCTGGTAGTGGACAGAGAAGGGCATAAGACGGGGTTAGCTTTTACTGAGATTAAAAGCCCAGAAGAATGTAGCATTTTAATGTACCGAGATGAAGTAGCAGACCTTTATTTAAATCCTTCTGAAGTAAATGAAGCGTATATTAAACAGGCAAAAATCCTTCTTGTTTCTGGTACAGCTTTGGCAAAAAGTCTTTCACGTGAAGCGGTATTTAAAGCTATTTATTTAGCGAAGAAGAATAATGTAAAAGTGATATTCGAATTAGACTATCGTGGATATACATGGGTATCACCCGATGAAACATCCGCCTATTATACTTTGGTAGCTGAGCAAGCAGATGTAGTCATAGGTACTCGTGAGGAGTTTAATGTGATGGAAAATAGGACAGATGGAAGCAATGAGGACACGATAAGTCATTTATTTAAACACTCTCCAGAGCTAATTGTTATTAAACATGGTGTTGAAGGGTCATATGCCTATACAAAATCAGGGGAAGTATTCAAAGGTTATGCTTATTTAACGGAAGTATTAAAAACATTTGGTGCAGGTGATTCATACGCTTCCGCTTTCTTATATGCTTTAATTTCGAATAAAGATATTGAAACAGCTCTAAAATACGGAAGTGCCTCTGCGGCAATTGTTGTGAGCAAGCACAGTTCTTCTGAAGCGATGCCAACTGTAGAAGAAATCGAGCATTTAATTGCTGAACATTCCAAAGAAATAGTGGCAAATCAATAAGAGGTGAAGATGACCATGAAGAAAATTAGATTAACTACCGCACAAGCTTTAATCAAATTTTTAAATCAACAATATATCCATATCGATGGCAAGGAATTCCCATTCGTTGAAGGTGTTTTCAATGTGTTCGGTCACGGGAATGTATTAGGGATTGGTCAAGCACTGGAACAAGAAGCAGGTCATTTACATGTTATTCAAGGAAAAAATGAACAAGGGATGGCACACGCTGCCATCGCTTATAGTAAACAAATGTTACGTCAAAAAATTTATGCAGTAACAACTTCTGTTGGACCTGGTTCCGCAAACTTAGTAGCTGCAGCGGGTACAGCTTTAGCTAACAATATCCCTGTGTTGCTTATTCCGGGTGATACATTTGCATCAAGACAGCCGGATCCTGTTTTACAACAAGTTGAACAAGAATATAGCTTAGCAATTACTACGAATGATGCTTTAAAACCTGTTTCAAGATATTGGGATCGTATAACTCGCCCTGAACAGTTAATGTCAAGTTTAATACGTGCTTTTGAGGTAATGACAGATCCAGGGAATTCTGGCCCTGCAACCATTTGTATTGCACAAGATGTTGAAGGTGAAGCATTTGACTACGATGAAAAGTTCTTTGAAAAACGTGTGCATTACTTAGACCGTAAATCACCAGTGGAACGTGAACTAAATGGAGCGGCAGAATTAATCAAAGCAAGTAAAAAACCAGTAATTCTTGTTGGCGGTGGAGCGAAATATTCAGGTGCCCGTGACATTTTAATTGCCTTATCCGAGAAACATAATATCCCATTAGTAGAAACGCAGGCTGGTAAGGCTACAATTGAGTCCACTTTTAAAAATAACCTGGGTGGAATGGGGATTACAGGTACTCTTGCGGCTAATAAGGCTGCGCGCCAGTCGGATTTAATAATTGGTATTGGTACTAGATACACTGATTTTGCAACTTCATCTAAAACAGCATTCAGCTTTGAAACAACAAAGTTTTTAAATATTAACGTTAGCCGTTTTCAAACATACAAGTTAGATGCCTTCCAGGTAGTAGCAGATGCTAAAACAACATTAGAGCAATTGGCACCACTTATAGAAGGATATCAGAGTGAGTTCGGACAAATCATTGAGGATTTAAAAGAAGAGTGGAATGCTGAGCGGGACCGTCTAAGTAAAGTGGCCTTTTCTCGTGAAAACTTCGCTCCAGAAGTTAAAAACCATTTCTCACAAGAGGTATTCAATGAATATGCTGATGCTCTTAACACAGAATTGGCACAAACAACAGCATTAATTGCTGTCAATGATACGATTGCACCAGATAGTACGATTATTACTTCTGCTGGATCACTTCCAGGCGATGCACAGCGTATTTGGAATCCAACAGTGCCGAATACGTATAACGTAGAATATGGTTATTCATGTATGGGTTACGAAGTATCAGGAGCATTAGGCATTAAATTGGCCGAACCAACTAAAGAAGTTTATTCACTTGTTGGTGACGGAAGTTTTTTAATGTTGCACTCAGAGTTAATTACAGCCATTCAATACGGCAAAAAAATTAATATTATTCTATTTGATAACTCAGGATTCGGCTGTATCAATAATTTACAAATGGATCATGGTGGCGGTAGCTATTTTTGTGAATTTAGAACATATGAAAACAAAATCTTAAATATTGATTATGCGAAGGTAGCAGAAGGATATGGTGCAAAAACATATCGAGTTAATACAGTTGAGCAATTAAAAGACGCCTTGAAAGATGCGAAAAAACAAGAAGTTTCAACTTTAATAGATATTAAAGTGCTTCCAAAAACAATGACTGATGGTTATGACAGCTGGTGGAATGTAGGAGTGGCGGAAGTATCTAACAGGGAAAGTATCCAGGAGGCACATATAGCTAGACTGCAAAAATTAGAAACAGCAAAACAATACTAGTGGGATGAGATTTCTAATAAATTTACTCCGACCACATTAATATTTACATCTTCCTATATGAAGATCTTTAATATTGACAAGAGAGGTGAGGTGGAAGTGACTTCAGTATCGACAAGATTAGTTTCGATGAAGAATATGCTTTTAAAAGCAAAAGAAGAGAAATATGCAGTTGCACAAATCAATATTAATAATTTCCATTGGGCTGAAGCAATTTTAGAAGCTGCACAAGAAGAGCAATCTCCTATTATTGTAGCTTCTTCTGATAGACTTGTAGATTATTTAGGTGGATTTAAAACAATTGCTACAATGATTAATAGTATTGTAGAAACAAAGAATATAACCATACCCATCGCTTTACACTTAGATCATGGAGTTAGTGTGGACCGTTGTAAAGAGGCGATTGATGCTGGATATACTTCCGTTATGATTGATGGATCACACCATCCAATTGATAAAAATATCGAAATGACTAAAATAGTAGTTGATTATGCAAGTCTTTATGGTGTTTCAGTTGAAGCAGAAGTTGGTACTGTAGGTGGTAATGAAGACGGACTTATTGGTGGCATTCAATATGCAGATCCAGGGGAATGTTTACGTATTGTCAAAGAAACAGGAATTGATGCATTAGCAGCAGCTCTTGGTTCTGTACATGGTCCATACAAAGGTGAGCCGAAGTTAGGGTTTACTGAGATGAAGGAGATTTCAAAGTTGACTAATATACCACTTGTTTTACATGGAGGCTCTGGTATCCCTAGTTTTCAAATACAAAAGGCTATTGAACTAGGCCATGCAAAGATAAACGTGAATACAGAGTGTTTACAGTCATGGGCAAAAGCTGTTCGTGAAGTATTGACTAAGGATAAAGAGGTTTATGATGTTCGTACTATCCTTTCTCCAGGTAAAGAAGCTGTAAAACAAACTGTAAAAGCAAAAATTACAGAATTCAAATCAAATAATAAAGCCTGATCAAGAAAGATTCTATTTGAGAAGGGATCTTTTTACCTTGAATATTCGTAAAATTCCGAACCGCAAACTAAGATTAAGGCGCGCACATTGGGATGACTTTTTTTGACTTTCAGTGATGTTGAAATGATAGAACCATCCCCATGTGTAATTGAAAAGATGGACGTGGTAAGTTGAGAAAGTTACATATTAATAAAACTAAGTATCTCTTCATCATCGTTTCATTTTTATTATGGTTTCCGCACTTTCTTTATGTTTCCATTTTATCACCCTATATGGAATCAATCGGGGGTGGTTATACATTTATCGGAATTGTGTTAAGCAGTTATGGACTAATGCAGCTTCTGTGCAGACTCCCGATTGGAATTTTTTCTGATTTACTAAAATTGAAAAAGCCTTTTATTATTTTAGGGATGATTGCAAGTACCGTCAGTTGTACGCTTTTTTTGACAACGGATCGTTTAGGATGGATTCTAGTGGCTCGTTTAATTGCAGGACTCGCAGCATCATCATGGGTAGCATTTACCGTATTATATTCTAGCTACTTCACAGATAAAGAAGTTCATCGGGCAATGGGGCGCATTTCATTTATTATTGTCGTAGCTCAATTTTTAGGTATGACTTTTAGTGGATATTTAGTAGATGCGTGGGGATGGAAGGCTCCATTTTGGATTGCCGCACTATTTAGTCTGCTCGGTACCATTCTTTCCTTCTTTATTTTTGAACCGAAAGAAAGAATTGAAAGGCCTTCTGTAAAGTTGAATGAATTAGCATCCGTTATACGAGAAGCGTCGTTATTAAAAGTATCTGTCTTATCAATATTAGCCCATAGTATCATCTTTTCCACCATGTTTGGATTTACATCCCATTATGCTTTAGAGATCGGATTTAAACCTAGGGAACTTACATTTATTGTGAATGCTTTTATGATCCCTCATGCAGTTGCAACACTTTTTATTGGGAGTGTTCTAGTTCCACGGTTAGGTGAATGGCGATCCTTGTTAATAGCATTTTCTATAACAGCCTTTATTACATTAATGATTCCTATTGTACAAACTAAATGGTTATTTTTGGTCATTCAAGGATTTAGCGGTTTTACGCTTGGATTAATTTTTCCACTCCTATTAGGGATGTCAATAGAAAAAATCTCACCTGATAAAAGAGCGACAGCGATGGGAGCATATCAGGCACTATATGCTATTGGAATCTTTGCCGGTCCGTTTTTTACAGGAATATTTAATTCAATGTTTGGAATTAGTGCTGGATTTTATTTTGTTGGGCTACTAGGCTTACTAGCTACTATTTTAGTTATTATGTGGGGTAAGAGTGGGAAAGTTCAAAATTTGTAAACGTTCAACAAAAATGACTGGAGAGCAAAAAATTTAGTATTTATCTAATCTTAACTGTAAGCGCTAACATTGGGTTTTGTGTGAGAAAAATGGTTTTGATTTGTAATGGAGTTTCAGGGGGAGGGGAAAGCATGAGTAATCAAACAATTAAGACAAATAATCACAAAAGCTATTTGCAAATTATTATGATTTCTGCAACATTCGGGGGACTTCTTTTTGGTTACGACACAGGTGTAATTAACGGTGCCCTACCTTTTATGTCAAAAGCTGATCAACTGAATTTAACACCAGTTACACAAGGTCTTGTTACGAGCATTCTCCTAATAGGGGCAGCATTAGGTGCTTTGTTTGGAGGTAAATTAGCTGATCATTTTGGTCGACGCAAAATGATTCTTAATCTAGCATTCTTGTTCTTTGTTGCATCTCTGGGAACTAGTTTTGCACCAAACGTACCTGTTATGGTTTTAGCTCGCT